>CAOJQV010000018.1 GCA_948441945.1 uncultured Clostridium sp.
CAGTGGGCCTCCGGGGCCGCCCTTTTTTGGCACAAATAATATAGAAAGTGTGCCAAAAAGGGACGTCCCCTTTGGCACACTTTCGCACACTTTCGCACATTAAATCCATTCACCATATTTTTTAATATAAATTTTCTTAGCAAATAAAGCAACAATACAATATAAAATAGGAACACCAATTATAATACTCAAATAAGAGATTGGATTAGAAACTAAACCAATAACAGTTCCTAAAGCAGTATAAGGGACTATAATAGCTATTATACTTAAAATAATAGATGAAGCATAAACAATCTTATTTGCATTACTTTCAACAAATGGCTTTTTAGCAGTCCTAATAATGTGCATTCCAACTAAGTTAGACACAACTCCATAAGAGAACCAAATTGTTTGAAATGTAGTAACATCTCTTATACTAAATATAAACCAAATTGATGCAAAAACTATCATATCAAAGCAAGAACTCAATGGTCCCATAAATAACATGAAATTTTTTAAACTTTTTATACTCCACTTTTTAGGCTCTTTTAAATATTCTTCATCTACATTATCATAAGGAAGAGTTAATTGTCCTAAATCATACAATAAACTTTGTACAAGTAATTGTATTGGAGTTATTGGTAAAAATGGAAGTAGAACACTTGCAATTATAACTGATGTAACTTCTCCAAAATTGAAACTTACTGCAAGTTTTATATATTTCATAAGATTTGCAAAAGTACGTCTACCGCTCACGAACGCCATCTAATAAAACATTTAAATCTTTTTCCAATAAAATAATATCAGCAGATTCTTTAGCAATATCAACAGCAGTATCAACAGAAATACCTACATCAGAATTAGTAAGAGAAGGACTATCATTAATTCCATCTCCCATATATCCTACAATATTTCCATCTTCTTTTAAAAGTCTTATAATTCTTGCTTTTTGGATAGGAGAAAGTTTGGAAAAGATATTTGTCTTTTTTAGAATTCTAATAACTGCCTGGTCAGAAAGCTTGTCTATATCACTGCCTAAAACAATTCGTCTTGAATTTATATCAACTTTTTCACAAATACATCTTGTAACTTCACTATTATCACCAGTTAAAACAATTACTCTTATTCCAGAATCATTTAAACGATGTATGGCTTCTTTGGCACTTTCCTTTGGAGGGTCAAGAAAGCCTATAAATCCTATTAAAACCATATTTTTTTCATCAGAGATATTAAAATTTTCAACATTATTAATATCATTTTTTTGACAGACAGCAACAACTCGTAAACCATCTTTATTAAGGGATTTACTGACTTTTTTTATATTATCTTTAATTTCTTTTGTGATAGGAGAAATTTTGCCATTTTCGTCTACCATAGAGCAAATACTTAAGATTTCTTCAACAGCACCTTTTGTAATCATTTGCTTTTTATTATTATCATCAGAAACGATGACAGATAATCTTCTACGTGAAAAATCAAAAGGAATTTCATCTATTTTTTTATATTTTGAAACAATATCCTTAAGATTTTGTTCAGTAGCACGATTAATTACAGCTTCATCAATATTTCCTTTTAAACCAGTTTGAAAATAAGAATTTAAAAAAGCATGTTTTAAAACTCGCATATCTTCATTTCCATTTATATCTAAGTATTTTTCAAGGACGATTTTATCTTCAGTTAAAGTTCCTGTCTTGTCTGTACACAAAATATTCATAGCTCCAAAACTTTGGATAGAATCTAAAGATTTAACAATTGTCTTCTTTTTTGACATTCTAACAGCGCCTTTAGAAAGGCTAGAAGATAAAATGACAGGTAAAAGAAGAGGGGTAATACCAATTGCAATTGCAACTGCAAAAGTAAAAGCTGTTAAAGTTTCATGTTTCCATGCTGTTAAAATAAATACAATTGGAATCATAACAATCATAAACTTAATCAATAATTTACTAACATTTTTTACACCTCTTTGAAAAGCAGTTTGAGGTTTTCCATTTGTTATAGAATGAGCTATTTTTCCAAAATAAGTATCATCTGCAGTTTTTATTACAACACCTTTAGCGCTTCCACTAATAACATTTGTACCCATAAAACAAATTGTGTCTAAGTCAGTAATAGAACTAATTTTATCTAGTTGATATTCAGATAAATCAAGCTTTTTGACAGCTTCAGATTCACCAGTTAATGTGGATTGTCCAACATAAAGGTCTTTTGATTCTATAATTCTTAAATCAGCAGGAATCATACTGCCAGCAGAAAGAATAACAATGTCACCCAATGTTATTTCTTTAACTGGGATTTTAATTTCCTTTCCATCACGAATTACAATAGTAGTAGTTGCAACAAGTTCTTTTAATTTTTCAGCAGCTTGATTCGAACGATATTCTTCTAAAAATTCTAGAAAAGTGCTAACCACAACTAATACTAGAATAACAATAATATTTGCATAACTTGGCGTTTCTGGTAAAATAATATCAGTATATAATAATACTAAAATGATACCTAACAAAATACGGTTAAAAGTACTAAATAAGCTTTCAAGAAAGTAGTGATACCACTTTTTAGGTTTAGTTTTGCTTATTTGATTAAACCCAAGTCTATGTAGTAAATCTTGAGCTTCTGTAGTACTTAAACCATTTATATTTATATTATATTTTGAAATAAATTCATTTTTAGACAAAACACATTGTGTTCCATATATTTCTTTTATATTCAAATCTTCTTTTTGGTTTTGCATTTTACACCTCTTAAAATAGTATATCCCAAAAAGAAAAAACCATAATAAAATTAATAAATTAATTTTTCTAAAATTTGAACAGCATTACTTGCAGCACCCTTTCTTAAATTATCTGAAACTACCCAAAAATTAATACCATAAGGGACACTATAATCACGTCTAATTCTACCCACAAAAACATCATCAGACCCATCAGCCTTACTAGCTAACGGATAATAGTTTTTTTCAATATCATCAACTAAAATTATACCAGGAGAATTTTGTAATAACATTTTAACCTCATATAAATCAAAATTATTTTTAAATTCAACATTAATACTTTCACTATGGCAATTTTTAACAGGAACTCTTACACAAGTTGCAGTAACTGGTAAATATGGTTTATTTAATATTTTTCTAGTCTCATTTATCATTTTATATTCTTCTTTTGTATAACCATCATCTAAAAATGTGTCAATATGAGGTAAACAGTTATTAAAAATAGGATGAGGAAATTTTTTAGGAGCAATATTTTTAAAACCATTTTCTAAATCTTCAATACCAGCTTTTCCTGCACCAGATACAGCTTGATATGTAGAATAAACAACTCTTTTTATATGATATTTTTGGTCTAAGGGTTTTAGAGCAACAACAGCCTGAATAGTAGAGCAATTTGGGTTTGCTATAATTCCTTTGTTATCTAAAATCTTTTCAGGGTTAACCTCAGGAACAACTAATGGAACATCTGATTTCATACGATAAAAACTACTATTATCAATTACAGTACAACCACTTTCTACTGCAATTGGAATAAATTTTTCAGAAACTGCTCCTCCTGCACAAAATATTGCATAATCAAATTTAAAATTAAAAGAACTTTCTGTTAATTCTTGAATAATATAGTTTTGCCCCATAAATACTATTTTAGAACCAGCTGATTTTTTAGATGAGAATAGGGTATAAGTACAATTTTTAAAATTTTTTTCTTCAAGAACCTTCAAAACAGTTCTACCGACAAGTCCAGTGCTACCAACAATAGCTACTTGATAATTTGTTTTCATATAAATACCTCCGTTTTTATTAATATATTAAAAAATTACAAAAATCGTGAAAAAATATAGTTAAAAAGTTGCATTATTTTTCCAAAAATAGTATAATAAAAAGTGTGGAATAATAAATATGAAATAAGATGAAAAAAAGTGAGGAAGAAAAATGGATTATGTTTATATACTAAGAGAAGCAATAGTTTGGATTGTAACAATTTTTTGGGTTTATCAATTCATAATTAGTTTATGCTCATTAGTAAAATTAAAAGAAAAACCATTAAAAGTAAACAAAAAACACAAATTTATGGCTGTTATACCAGCACATAATGAAGAACAAGTAGTAGGAAACCTAATAGAAAGTTTAAAAAATCAAAATTATGATAAAGACTTATACGATATTTATGTTATTGCAGATAACTGTACTGACCATACAACAATGATTGCAAGAAATGCAGGAGCTATCGTATATGAAAGATATGATGAAGTTAATAAAACAAAAGGATTTGCATTAGACTGGTTTTTACAACAAAAAATACAAGAAAATGCACAATATGATGCAGTATGTGTATTTGATGCAGACAATATAGCAGATAAAAACTTCTTATCAGCAATGAATAAAAAACTATGTCAAGGAGAAGATGTAGTTCAAGGATATAGAGATATTAAGAACCCAACAGATAACTGGATTACATCAGGATATGCATTATTCTATTGGACAATGCACAAATTCTATCACTTAGCAAGATACAATTTAGGATTATCACCATTATTAAATGGAACAGGATTTATGGTAAGCTTTGATATAATTAAAGAACAAGGCGGATGGAAAACAATAACATTAACAGAAGATATAGAATTTTCATTACAAAGAATATTAAAAGGAAAAAGACTTGGCTGGGCAACAGATGCAATTGTTTATGACGAACAACCTACAGGATTTAGACCAAGTTGGTCACAAAGAAGTAGATGGACAGTTGGACACATGCAATGTATAAAAGAATATACAGGAAAATTAGCACAAGCAGCGAAAGAACAAAAAACATTAATAAATTTTGATGGATTAATGTATATAGTTGGAAGTACACCAATGTTTATATTAACACTTTTATTACTAATATCTAACTTTGTACTATATGCGGTAGATGGAATGACACAATTAGAACTAATTAAAAACTTGTTAATGTATTTAGTACCAACATTTGTATTGCCATCACTTACAGCAGCATTAGTTATGTATATAGATGGAAAACCATTAAAACCAATGCTTAAAGGATTTTTCACATACCCATTATTTATGGGAAGTTGGATTGTTATTAATATAAAATGTCTGTTTAAAAGGGATACAAACTGGGAAAAAATTACACATAATAGAAATATAAAAATAGATGAAGTAGAAGAAACTATAGAAGAAGTAGAAAGGGGACAAGGGGACGTTCTTTAAATCCCTCAAAGCAGGGAATAAGGGACACTCCTTTAAATATATTGAAATTAGAAAATATATTTAAAGGAGTGTCCCTTATTCCCTGCTTTGAGGGATTTAAAGAACGTCCCCTTGTCCCTATGCAACTAAATTTTTATAATAAGCATTGTAAAGTTTATAATAGTAACCATCACTATTACTCATAAGTTCAGTATGACTGCCTTGCTTTAGAATTTCACCATTATTTAAAACTATTATTTTATCTACATTAACTATTGTTGATAATCTATGGGCTATAAATATAGAAGTATTGTTTTTAGATATTTTATCAATAGAATATTGTATTAATTCTTCTGTTTTAGTATCAATATTTGCTGTTGCTTCATCTAAGATAAAGATAGATGGATTATGTGCAAATATTCTTGCAAAAGCTATTAATTGCTTTTGACCTGCAGAGAAAGAACTTCCTCTTTCATGAGCAATTTCATCGATACCATTAGGTAATGAAGTTATAAACGATTCTGCAGACGATAATTTAAGAGTTTCTATTATAGCTGCATCAGATAAATTTTCATTTAAAGCAATATTGTCTCTAATACTTCTTGCAAAAATAAAAGGGTCTTGTAGAATTATTCCAATATTTTTTCTAAGAGAGCGTAAGTTTATATCTTTTATATTAATACCATCTAATAATATTTCACCTTTTTGAATTTCATAAAAACGATTTATTAAATTAATAATAGTAGTTTTGCCGAGAACCAGTTTTTCCAACTAATGCAATGCTTTGACCAGGTTCAATTGTAAAACTTATATCTTTTAAAATCCAATTTTCACCTTCATAAGCAAACCACACATTTTTAAACTCAATTTTTCCTTTTACATTTTCTAAATCAATGCCATCTTCAAAGTTTTCTAAATATTCTTTATGTTCTAATATATCATAAATTTTATTTACAGAAACAAGAGCTTCTTGTATAGTTTCAAAGTTTTCAACAATTCTATTTATAGGGTCAAAAATTTGCTTTAAGTAAGTAATAAATACATAAATAACACCAACATTTAAATTTATATTAAATATATGATTTACACAGAACCATACAATTAATGAAACACCTAAATTTTCAAATATAAACATAAATGCTACTAAAAATCCTTCTGTAAAGGCAGTTGGAAATCTAGACTTCCAAAATTTATCACATAAATCATTACACTCTTTTTGTTTTTCGTGTTGTCTATTAAATATTTTAATTAATTTTACACCATATATAGATTCAGCCAAAAATATATTTAATTTGGTTTTAATCTTTTTAGAATATTCATGAGCTTTTCTACTAATTTTTGTTATAATATAAGATGTTAAAACAACTAATGGAATCAACAAAAAGCATACAAGTGCTAATTTAAAATTAAGAGAGAGCATCATAGATGTTAAAGCTATAATCATTAAAACATCTTTCACAAATGTAGTTACAACATCTTTAAAAAAAGTTGTAATATCTTCTACATCACTTGTCATCCTAACAAATAAAGTTCCTGATGGAGTTTTATCGTGAAATGGTATATTTGCATTTTGAATATATTTGTATAATTTATTTCTCATAGAATAAATTACATTTTCACCAACCATATTAGTTGTTGTATTAACTATAAAATCTAAAACATTTCCAATTAATACAATTGCAATATAAATAGTAGAGATAATTCCAATAGACATGATTCCTTTTTGCCATAAATTAGCACTTAAAAAATTATCAATTACTAATTTTACTAAATAAGGTTTAACAACTTCACCAATATTAATAATAATAGCTAAAATAGAAATTATTATTAATGGCTTTATTTGTGATTTTAACATTTTATACATTCTATTTACAGTTTTATTTTTCATTTATTTATTCCTTTCATAGTTCTTTTGTAAATTATGCTAAAAATCTAGGTTCAGCCTTAGTAGATTGTTGAATATAAAAATCTTTATAAATACCATCATGAGAAACAAGAGTATTGTGTGTTCCTTGGTCTACAATATTACCATTATCTAATACAATAATTTTATCACTATATTTAACATCTGATACCTTATTAGATATGATAATGCATGTTTTTTTATCAGCCAATTCTCTGATATTCTGGATTAATTTTTCTGATGTTTTATTATCTAGTGCTGAAAATGTGTCATCAAATATTAAGATTCTGCTATTTTTTAAAAATGCTCTAGATAAAGCAACTCTTTGCTTTTGACCTCCTGATAAATCTCCACCACTTTCTTCAACAACAGTATTAATTCCTTTTGGCATATTCTGAATATCATCATATATAACTGCTTTTTGAGTGCTTTCTTCAATATCATTATCATCATATTCATCACTAAATAAACTAATATTGTCTTTCAAACTTGATGAAAATAAGAAATTGTCTTGTGTAATATAACAGATGTTATTTCTTAAAGTTTCAATAGGTATTTCATTTATATCTTGTCCATCTATAAAAATTTTTCCATCAGGTATATTATATAATTTAGTAATAAGATTTACTAATGTAGTTTTTCCACTTCCTATAGTACCGATAATTCCTAAAGTATCACCTTGATTTATTTGTATGTTTATATTTTGCAAAGCTTTATCAAGAACATCAGGATAATTAAAGTTTAAATCTTTAATAACAATAGAACCTTGTAATTTATTATTGTTTAAAGATGTTTTTTCATTAACTTTTTCTGTTGGCAATTCATAAATTTTATTAAGTCTTTTATAAGAAATACTAGATTTTTTGTATGATGCTATTAAATTTGGTATCCAATTCATAGGATTTACAAATAATCCAATATATCCATTAAAAGCAACTAATTCACCAACTGTAATACTTCCATCTAATACTAATTTAGAACCATATAATAATGAAATAGAATAGCATATTCCAAAACTTATATGTAAAGACATTTTTAATAAATTAGAAAAAACATCAACTGTTATATTACTATATCTGTACTTTCTTGTATATATTCAGACATCTCAGTAAACATATCCTGAGATTTCCTATAACTATCTGAAACATATTTTTTTATCTTAATAATAACAATACATCCTAATATAATTGGTATCATAACAGCTACAGTTAATCTAAAATTAACATTTACAATCATTTGGTTTGCAGCAATAATAAATGTAAATATAGTTCTTGTTGCATGTGACAAAAGTTTAAGAGTAAACGCTCTAATCTGGTTAACATCTTTTACAAAGTAAGACATTATTTCTCCATTTTTTATATTTTGTATATCTTTTAATTTCAATTTCAAAAATCTTTTAAATAATTTTTGCTTTAAAAGATTTTCAAACCCTCTACTAATATAAGTTTTATAATACTTCCATATAATTCTTACAAACAACACAATAATACATATTCCTAATAAGTAATATGTATTATTTAAAATATTTTGTTTATTTTCTTCTATATTATATAACATATCAACTATGTTTCCTATAATTTTAGGTGGACAGGTTAATAGATATATATAAATACCTAAAAATATAATTTGTATTAATATTTGCCATTTGAATTTTTTTGCTATTTCTATTAGTACTTTTTTCATAATTATTCCTCATACGTATATTTTTTTTAAAATTAATTGTTTTCAATATCATTATATAAATTATCACAGTTAAATCCTAAAGTTTGATTGTTTATTGTTTGGTTCTGTTGCATTTGTTTTTCAATATTCATTAATTCAATTTCTTCTTTGAAATCAAAATCATCAAATTCCATCTTATTACTCCTCTAATTTAAAAAAATATATATATTATATAATATTTTTTATGATTATACAAGAAATTTTTGTTAAATACTTGAAAATTATATTTTTTTAGTATAAAATAATAAAAATAAAAAGCAAAGGAGAAAACAATGCAAAAGAAAGTAGAATTTGTAACCGTTGATGCTCTAGAGAGAGAGAGAGAGAGAGAGAGAGAGAGAGAGCTATACTTTAGTAAATAAAGTATTATTAAGCATGCGATATAAAATAAAAAAGATAGGAGTATGTCTGTACTAAGACACAGATGTGCTACTGTCTTTTTTGCGTTTTATAAAAAATAGGGAGGAAAAAATGAAAAGATTAAGTAAAAAAATTATTTTGTTAGTTGTAGTATTGGGATTTATAATAATACCAATAAGTACAGTAAAAGGAGCTTTACAAGCAAATCCAGATACTTATAGTAAAAAAGAAGTAAATACACCTGATGGATGGATGACTAATATAAGAAATATGGAAAAAACTGGAGAAGCAATGGGACTAAGTGAAACCTTAAATAATGATTTAACACCATCAAGTGAAAGTAATAATATTGATGTACATCTGGCAAGAAGTACAGAATATGGAGCAGTTGCAATACTTTCAGCTTCAGGATATGGAAATCCACAAACATTACAAGAAAGTGAAATAAAAACAACAACAGGAAATAAGACAGGAGTATATTTTACTGGTACAGACGGGGAATTAGTGGCAGGAGGATTAGAAGGATATATCTTTTCAGGTGTGAACTCTAAATATTATGATACTTATACTAACGCACAAAGTTCAGCAAGAGTAGGAGATGCTTTAGGAAATACCACAACTACTAACCAAGGATGTTTAGGATGGCATTTAGCAACTAATTCTAGTTGGGTTAGGCGCGAGGATGATTATAATGCAGGAAGGCGTATATATTATTATTATTTTGTACGTGGTCAAGGGGGTATATTTTCATATATAACAACCTATGTGCTAGCAAACTGGTATGGAAATATACAGTCAACGAATTATAATTATTCTGCACGTGGAGTAGCATCATGCGGACAGGGACTATAAAAAAATTAGACAGACTTAATCTGTCTCAAAGGAGAAAATTATGCAAAAAGTAAAAGAAATAATAAACAGATTAAATAAAAAGCAAAGAATAATACTATTAATAGCAATAATATTAATAGTAGCTTGTTGCGTAATAACTCTAACAACGCGGAATAGTAAGACAAATACAAATAAAAAAAATAGAAGGAAAACCATTATTAGAATGGGAAGTAGTGGAAAGAGAAGACTATACATGTAAAATACTAATAAAGATAAACAGTGCAGATGGAATAGAAACAATAAAATACACAAGTCCAACAACAAGAAAAGAAATAGAACTAAATGCAAGAGGAAAAATAACAGTAGGAATAGACTATAAAGCAGAAGACCAAACAGACCATGAATTTGTAATAAAAGAAAAAGGAAAACCAGAAAAAACAGAAATAGTGCATTTTGAAGTTCCAAGAATAAAAGGAGATTACTCAATAAAAAATGGACTATATGTAAACAAACCAGACTTAACAGGATATATACCAGAGTATACAAGATACTTATCTTATGAAAATGAAAATCTAATTCCAAAAAACTGGATTACAGATGAAGAACCAGAAAATTGGTATGACTATAAACAAAGTATGTGGGCAAATATCTATTTAGAGACAGGAGGACCAGAGGTATATTATACATGGATACCAAGATATTGTTTTAAATTGGACCAAGAAAATCAAAGAAGTGACGTAAAATTTATAGATGTATATAACAATTACACAGATGAAGCAGGAAATGTAACAAAATGGAAAGAACTACAAGAACAAGGATATCAAGTATCAGAAGCATTTAGATTTGGACTAACAGAACTGCCAGGATACTGGATGATGAAATATACTTTGGGAGATTATTCATCACAATCTACAATAAATTATGATATGGTAGCAAGCAAAAATCTAATGACAATAAAAAACATAAAATTAAATACAAGTATAACAGAAGCAAATCCAATAGTAAAATACACAATAGCAATAGATGGACATATAACAAAAGAAATAACAGAACAAGAAGTATTATCAAGTATAGAAACACAAACAATAGAAATACCTGTAACAGATAATAATGAAAAAACAATAAATGTAACAGGATTAAATGCAAATGGAGAAATAGTTGGAAGCATGACAAAAAAATATGTACCAGCAGTAGTAAATAAACCAGAATTGGATAGCTTTAATAAGGAAACAACATTCTATGTAACTTGGGATGAACAAGGAAATGAACACAGTACAATACCAATAAGTCAAGAACCTCCAACAGATTGGTATGAATATAGTTTTGGGAATTGGGCGAATATAGTAACAAGAAACAATGGATTAGAAACATACTATACATGGATACCAAGATATGAATTTACACTAAACCAAAATAATCAAAGAAGTGATGTAAGATTTTTACATGATACAGATGAGGCAGAAGAAGGCTATCAAGTACCAGAAGCATTTACATTTAATGGACAAAAGCTAACAGGATATTGGATAATGAAATATACACTAGGTTCAGAAACAGAAGCAAAATTTGACACAGAAATAACATCAACAGGTTCAAGCATAATAACAAAAGGAATAATAGGAACAGAAATAACAAGAATAAAAGAATTGCCAGAAGAAGAAAAAATAAATTTAATATTCAATTACTATATAAACGGACAATATATAGGACATAAAACATCAGCAGAAGAATATTATGAGTATACAGAATTACAATCAAACACAAAATATACAATACAAATAGAAATAAGAAACAATGACACAAATGAATATTTAGGAAGTATTGTAAAACAAATTAAAGTTGTAGATGCAAATAAACCAGAACTAATAGGATTTAATACAAACGAAACAGACAGCGAAGGAAATAAACTTCCAGTAACATACTATGTCTTATATGATAATGAAGGTAAAGAAACAATAGGAGATAAAATAGAATTAGATAGAGATGGAAATGCAACAAATATGCCAAATGACTGGTATAATTATTCAGACAGCAGATGGGCAAATATTGTTGTAACAGACGGAACAATTGAAAATGGTGAAACAAAAGATGCAACAAAAACAACATACTACACATGGATACCAAGATATGAGTTTAAGATAGATAGTACACAATATCAACAACTAGAAAAGGCTAGAACAGATGTTAAATTTTTACCAGATACAAGTACAGAAGTAGATATAGGTTACCAAATACCAGAAGCATTTACATTTGATGGGCAGGAATTAACAGGTTACTGGATGATGAAGTATACAATTGGAGATTGAGACAGTTGGGACAGGCTAAATTTGTCTCGTAAATTTGTCGAATTTTGCGATGAAATTCAAAAATAAAAAAATTAAAAAAAGGCTTGCATTTTTACTAAATAATGGGTATAATAATAAAAACAACATAAGAGACAGTCAAGAGTGGGAACAAATCCCACTCTTAACTTTTGGAAAAGGAGGGAAGAATTGGCAAGTATAGAAGAAAAAGTAACTAATCTAATAGAACCTATTATAGAAAAAATAGGATATGAACTTTATGATGTAGAATATGCAAAAGAAGGTAAAAATTACTTCTTAAGAATTTTTATAGACAATGAAAAAGGAATTGACTTAAATGATTGTGAAAAAGTCAACAATGAAATCACAGATATTTTAGACGAAGAAAATTATATTAAAGAACAATATTTTTTAGAAGTTTCATCACCTGGAATAGAAAGAATATTAAGAAAAAATAAACACCTAGAAAAAAATATAGGAAAAGAAATCAATATTAAACTATTTAAAAAAGATGAAAATGGAAATAAAGAATATTTTGGAGATTTACTAGGATATGATGAAAACTATATAAAAATAAAGCAAAATGATAATGAAATAAAAATAGAAAGAAAAAATATATCACAAATAAAAACAGTTTATAATTGGTAAATGTCCCAAAGGTAAACGTCCCTTTTGGGACACTCGGATTAAAGGAGGAATAAAAATGAAAGCTATTGATAATAAAGAATTAATATTAGCGTTAGAAGAATTAGAAAAAGAAAAAGGAATAAAAAAAGAATATGTATTAGAGTCAATAGAAACAGCATTAGTTACAGCATATAAAAGAAATTTTGACTCACTAGAAAATGTAAGAGTAGATATTGACCAAGCAACTGGTGCTACACATATATATTCTATTAAAGATGTTGTAAAAAACGCAAATGACGAAGTTACAGAAATCAGCTTAGAAGACGCACAAAAAATTAATAAAAGTTTAAAATTAGATGATACTGTAGAAATTGAAATTGTTCCAAAAGATTTTGGAAGAATCGCAGCTCAAACAGCAAAACAAGTTATAGTTCAAAAGCTAAGAGAAGTTGAAAGAGATTTAGTTTTTAATGAATATAGTGAAAGAAAAGGTGAAATTGTTTCAGGAATTATTCAAAAAGCAGATAAAAATATAGTGATTGTCGACTTAGGAAAAATTGAAGGAATTATGCTTGCTAAAGAGCAAATATCAACAGAAAGATACCATGTTAATGATAAAATAAAAGCGTATATAGTAGATGTAGAAAAAGGACTAAAAGGTGCACCACAAGTTATGATTTCTAGAAGCCATCCAGACTTTGTTAGAAAATTATTAGAATTTGAAATACCAGAAATTTACGAAGGGTTAATCGAAATAAAAAGTGTATCAAGAGATGCAGGGGCAAGAAGTAAAGTTGCAGTATACTCTCCAGACCCTAACATTGACCCAGTTGGTTCTTGTGTAGGAAATAAAGGTGTAAGAATTCAAAATGTAATAAATGAACTAAATGGAGAAAAAATAGACGTTATTGAATGGGATGAAGACCCAAGTGTATATATAGCAGCAGCATTACTTCCAGCACAAATTTTAGCAGTTGATATTAAAGAAGAAGAAAAATTTGCAGAAGTAATTGTTCCAGATGACCAATTATCTTTAGCAATTGGAAAAGCAGGACAAAATGCAAGACTTGCAGCTAAACTTACAAATTGGAAAATAGATATTAAATCAGAATCACAATATAGAGAATTTTTAGAGCAAAAACAACAAGAACAAGATGAAGAAATAGAATAATAAAAACGTGATAATACGAAGTTTCTAAGCATAGATTAAAAAGGAAGGTGTATGCAATGAAAAAAGAACCACAAAGAACATGTATTGGATGTAATCAAAAAAAGGATAAGAAAGACTTAATAAGAATTGTAAAAAATAAAGAAAATGAAATAACACTTGATATTACAGGAAAAAAGGATGGTAGAGGCGCATATATCTGTAATGACGAAAAATGTTTAGAAAGAGTAATAAAAAGTAAAAGGCTAGAAAAGATTTTTGAAATGCAAATAACACAAGAAATATATGAAAGTTTAAGAGGTGCTATTCTTGATAAATGATAAAATATTAGGACTGATAGGGTTAGCTATGAAAGCTGGAAAAGTAAGTTTTGGAGCAGATAGTGTAGAAGAAACAATTGAAAAAAGAAAAGCAAAATTAGTAATTTTATCAGAAGAAAGTTCAGAAAGAACTAAAACAAAATTTGAAGAACTATGTAAAGAAAATGAAGTACCAATAATTATTTATGGTACAATCGAAAACTTAAGTAAATCAATAGGAAAAAATAATAAAACTGTTATTGGAATTAAAGATTTAAACTTATCAAAATCAATATTAGAAAAATATAATGGGGGTGATATTATTGGGTAAGATAAAAATTCACGAAATAGCAAAAAAGCTAGGCTTAACCAGTAAAGAAGTAGTAGAAATGGCACAAAAATTAAATATAGATGTAAAAAGTCATATGAGTGGAGTAGAAGAGGAAGATGCAAAAAGAATTGAAAAAAGTTTTTTAAAAAAAGAAGAGACAGTAGAAAAAAAAGTAGCACAAAATACTCCTAAAAAAGAAGAAAAAGCGCCTGTAATAATTAGAAGAGAAGTAATTGTAGCAGATGAAGAACAAAAGAAGCAAGAAAAAAATAAGCAAGAAGCAAGAAACAATAATATAGGATTTGTAGAAAGAAAACAAAACAAAGACTATAATATTGTTTATAGAAACAAGCCCAATAAACCTAAAACTGTTGATGAGCTATTTGGACTTAAAAAACAAGAACCTAAACAAGAAATTGAAAAAAGCAATGAAATAGAAAAAAATGAAAATAAAGTACAAGAGGATAGTAGTAAAAAAATGCAAACAGAAGTAACAACAAATATAAATAGAGAAGTAAGACCTCAAAGAGAAGAAACACAAAATAAATTTAATAATAGAGATAACAGAAATAATATTAATAACTCTAATAGAAATAATAACTATAATAATAGAAGCAATTATAATAACGATAAAAATAGCAGAAACAACAGCTTTAACAATAATGGTTTTAGAAAAAATAATAATTTTAACAATAACAGAAATAATAATAATGGTGGATATAACAACAACTTTAACAATGGAAATAGATTTAACAATAAAAGACCATTAGATGAAAAAGGGTTAGAAAAAAATATCAAAAATATTATGTCAGTTGATACTATTGAAAAAGAAGTAGTTAGAGATTATAGTAGAAATATTGATAAACAAAAAGTAAATAATAAATTTGATGATAATAAAAATAAAAAATCTAAATCAAGAAAAAATGACAATAATAGTTTTGATGAAGGAAAATTAAAATCATTAAAACAAACAAATAAATTATCAAATATGTTTGATGAACAAGAAGGCGGAATGTTAGACTACTATGACTTAACAACTCAAAGAGGTAGAAAAGGTAAGAAAAAGAATATTAGAAATGAAGAAAGAACAAAACAAAAAATATTTGAATTAACAGAAATTGAAATTCCAGATACTATTACTGTAAAAGATTTAGCGGCAGAAATGAAAAAAACAACAGCAGATGTAATTAAAAAATTATTAGGATATGGAATTATGGCTACTATAAACCAAGATGTGGATTTTGATACAGCATTTTTAATAGCAGGAGAATTTGGAATTACAGCTAAGAAAAAGGAAACTGTAACAGATGAAGATATTTTATTTGATGATTCAGAAGATACAGATGAAAACTTAGAAGTAAGACCACCAATAGTAGTTGTTATGGGACACGTTGACCATGGAAAAACATCTCTATTAGACACAATTAGAAAAACAAATGTAATAGGAGGAGAAGCAGGAGGAATTACCCAAGCAATAGGTGCATACAAGGTAAAAGTAAATGATAGAGAAATTACATTTTTAGACACACCAGGTCATGAAGCTTTTACATCAATGAGAGCTAGAGGAGCTCAAATTACAGATATAGCAATTTTAGTAGTTGCTGCAAATGATGGAATAATGCCACAAACAATTGAAGCTATAAACCATGCCAAATCTGCTGGAATTCCAATAATTGTTGCAATAAACAAAATAGATTTACCAGATGCTAATATAGATAAAGTAAAACAAGAATTAATGAACTATGAATTAGTACCAGAAGAATGGGGAGGAGAAACAATCTGCGTTCCAATTTCTGCAAAAAATAATACTAATATAGACCAATTATTAGAAATGGTACTATTACAAGCAGATGTACTAGAATTAAAAGCTAATCCACATAAACAATCAAAAGGAGTTGTCATTGAAGCAAGACTTGATAAAGCAAAAGGAGCAATAGCAACAATGCTTGTACAAAGAGGAACATTAGATGTTGGAGACACTATTATTGTTGGTTCATCAATTGGTAGAATAAGAGCAATGACAAACGAAAATGGTAAAAAAGTAAAATCAGCAGGACCATCTACACCAGTAGAAATAATGGGTCTAACAGAAGTTCCAGAGGCAGGAGACATTTTTTATGAAGTAAAAGACGAAAAGACAGCAAAACACTTAATAGAAAAGAGAAAACGTGAAGCAAGAGAAAAAGCAATTGGAGCAGGAACAAAAGTTACACTAGACAACTTATTTGAACAAATGGAAGAAGGAAACTTAAAACATCTAAACTTAATAGTAAAAGCAGATGTACAGGGGTCAGTAGAAGCAGTAAAACAATCAATGGAAAAATTGCAAAATGAAGAAGTCAAAGTAAAAGTTATACATGCAGCACCAGGAGCAGTAAATGAATCAGACGTAACACTTGCAAAAGTATCAAATGCAATAATAATAGCATTTAATGTAAGACCAATACAAGCAGCAAAAGAAATGGCAGAAAAAGAAGAAGTAGAAATTAAGCAATACTCTGTAATATATCAAGCAATAGAAGAAGTAGAAGCAGCAATGAAAGGAATGTTAGCACCAAAATACGAAGAAAAAGTAATAGGAAATGCAGAAGTAAGACAAACATTCAGAATTTCTAATGTAGGAACAATAGCAGGAGCTTATGTACTAACAGGAAAAGTAGAAAGAAATGCAGGAGTAAGAGTATTAAGAGACAACATTGTAATACATGAAGGAAAACTAGCAACATTAAAGAGATTTAAAGACGAAGCAAAAGAAGTAACAAAAGGATTTGAGTGTGGTATACAAATCGAAAACTATAACGACATTAAAGAAGGAGACATTATTGAGGTGTATGTTATGGAAGAAATAGGGAGATAGGGACGTTCCTTAAATCCCTCTTAGGAGGGATTAGGGGACACTCCTTTTTGAAATAAGAATTAAAAATTTATAAAGGAGGAAAATATGCCTAACAGAAACAACAATAGATTAAATCGTATTGATGAAGAATATAGAAAAGAATTAAGCCAAATAATTGGATATGAATTAAAAAATCCAAATATAACAGGAATAATAAGTGTTACAAAAGTAAAAGTAACACCAGACCTAAAATATGCAAAAGTTTATATAAGTATATTAAACTCTAAAAATACAAAAGAAACAATGGAAGGTCTAAAAAAATCCTCAGGATTTATAAGAACAGAACTAGCAAAAAGAATAAACCTAAGAAACACTCCAGAATTGACATTTGAAATAGATGATTCAATAGAATATGGAGCAAAGATAGATTCTATTTTAAAGGATATATTATGAGACAATGGGGACAGTCTAAAAATGTCTCATAGATTTGTCAAATTTGAAATAAAATAAAAATGACGACAAAATTCAACAAAATAATGAGACATTTTTAGACTGTCCCCACTGTCCATCATAAATTTGAAAGGAAGAATTATATGACATTAGATAATATAATAGAAAATATAAAAAAAGCAGAGACAATAGTAATACTAACACATGAAGCACCAGATGGAGATGCTATAGGTAGTACTTTAGCAATGAAAGTAGCATTAAAACAATTAGGAAAAGAAACTGATGTTGTAATTAGAGAGTTTCCAAAAGTATTTGACTTTTTACCAGGCAGAAAGGAGATAAAGCTAGATACTAATATAGAAAAGTATGATTTAGCAATATCTTTAGATTGTGCGGATTTAAAAAGATTAGATGGAAACGAATATTTCGAAAAAGCAAAACAAACAATAGTTATAGACCATCATGGAAGTAATAAAATGTATGGTGACTTTAACTTTGTAAATCCAGTTGCTCCTGCATGTTGCCAAATATTGATTGGAATGTTTGAATATTTTAATATAAAAATAGACAAAGAATTAGGAACATGTATTTTAACAGGAATTATAACAGATACAGGAGGATTTAGATATTCTGGAGTAACACCAGAAACATTTGAATTTACAGCAGACTTATTAACAAGAGGAGTTAATGTTTCTGACATATATAAAAGAGTTTTAGAAACAAAAACAAAAGCTAACTTCGAGTTAATGAGAAGAACAATTGATAGAATGGAATTTCTAGAAGATGGAAAAATTACATTTACATATATTACAAATCAAGATTTAAAAGAAGTAAATGCAAGCGTTGGAGACCATGAAGGACTAGTAGAAATAGGAAGAGACATAGAAGGAGTTGAAGTATCAATATTTATTAGACAAAAAGAAGATGATGAAAACACCTATAAAATATCTATGCGTTCAAATGAATATGTAAATGTTTCAGACATTTGTTTCAAATTTGGCGGAGGCGGACATGAAAAAGCTGCTGGAGCTACAATGCAAGGAAATATTGAACAAGTAAAACAAAAAGTAATAAATGAAGTAAAAAAAGTATTAAAATAAAAGAGGGATTAAGGGAACAAGTCTCAAAATTCCTCTTTTTTAGAAAGGCAAATATGGACGGAATAATAATTATTAACAAGAAAAAAGGTTGTACTTCTCATGATAATGTATGCAAAATAAAGAAAATGTTTAAAGAAAAAATTGGACATACAGGAACATTAGACCCAATGGCCGAAGGAGTACTTCCAATTTTAATTGGTAAAGGAACATTATTATCAAAATATTTAATAAACCATGATAAAAAATATATTGTAAAATTGCAATTAGGAATCCAAACAGATACAGCAGACAGTGAAGGAAAGATTATAAAAGAA
This sequence comes from uncultured Clostridium sp., assembly GCA_948441945.1. Lineage (GTDB taxonomy): Bacteria > Bacillota > Clostridia > TANB77 > CAG-508 > CAG-269. The sequence continues at coordinate 19,397 of CAOJQV010000018.1, forward strand.
TTACCTGTTAATAAAAATCAAATGTCAAATATAAATAAAGTATTAAAAACATTTATAGGTAAGCAAGAACAGATGCCCCCTTTATATTCTGCAATAAAAGTAAATGGAAAAAAACTATATGAATATGCAAGAAAAGGACAAACTGTGGAAATAGCACCAAGAACTATAGAAATTTATGAAATAAAACTTATAAATATTGATGAAGAACAAAAACAAATTGAATTCGAAGTTTTTTGCGGAAAAGGGACTTATATTAGAAGTTTATGTGAAGATATTGCAAAAAAGCTTGATACAGTTGGATACATGAAAGAATTAAAAAGAATTCAAGTAGGAGAATTTAATATAGAAAATAGCATAACTATAGAAAAATTAGAAAAAAATATAGATAACAAAGAATATATAAATAATAAAATAATATCAATTGAAAATTTATTTAAAGATAATGAAAAAATAGTATTAGAACAAAGAAAATTAACACTATTTTTAAATGGAGTAAAATTAACTCAAAACTATAAAGATGGTATTTACAAAATTTATGATACTGATAAAAACTTTATTGGAATAGGAACAATAAAAGAAAGATTATTAAAAAGAGATATTATAATTTAATAATAAAATAGAAAGTCACTTCATATATTTAAAATATGAGGTGATTTTTATGTTTTATATAGAAAAAAACGACAAGCCCAATAAAATACAAGATAGACTTAATTTAATCAAATTACAGGAAAATGTAATAAAGTTACCAAATATAGAAAATATAAAAGAAAAAAATATCGAAAAAATATCGAAAAAAACAAGAAAAATAATAGATAAACACTCAACAAGCAAAAAAGTTATAATTAGTAAAGAATTGCAAAAAAATGAACAATATATCAATTATATAAACAGTTCGGGGATACAAATACAAGACGGAAGGTGGTTATTTAAAATACTAATTACAAAAATAGTAGATTATATAATAGATAAAAAACATATAGAAAAAGCATATATTTCTATATTAGTAAATGACATTAATGATATAGAAATAGCCAATATAAAAAATATAGCAAAGAAATATAAAAGTGTAAATGTAGTAACAAATCATATAGAAAAATTAAAAAATATAGAAAAACAATTAGAAGAAGAAGGAATTATTATAACAGTTACAAATAATAAGAAAAAGAGCCTTATGAAGTCAAATATAATCCTAAACTTTGATTTTCCAAAAGAATTGATAAATAAGTATAGAATAAATGAAAATGCCATAATTGTTAATACCAAAGGAAAGATTAAAATTAATCAGAAAAGATTTAATGGATTAAATATACACAATTATGAAATAAACTTTAGAGAAGACAAAAAAGATGAAAAAGCTTTGAATAACAAATATTATTTAAAAGATTTATATGAAGCAGAAATATATAAAAAACAAAGATTAGAGGAGATTTTAAAAAAAATACAAGTAGATAAAGTTGAAATAGAAAAACTATTTTTAAATAATGGGACAATGTAAAAAACTTTAAGTTATGTTTTTTCTTGTCTTGTGACTGGTGTTGATGCTATGATATATGCTTATAAGATGATTTTGCATGGAAGGAAAAATAGGAATTATTATATAAAAAACTGAGGAATGTTCACGGAAAAAAGTTATATTATATTTCTTTTTCATTACACAACTCGGCTTAATACATAACTTAGAAATTCTAAATCAAATTAATCAGCGCCCTCATGTAATGAGATTCCCTAATTAATTTGATTAAGAATTTCTACAGTTACTCCATGGCACATTCGTTGTTACATTCAAAAGGAATATAATATAATTTTTTAACCAGAGTGAAAGAGGCTCAGTTTTTTATATTAAAATTCCTTTTTTTCTGCAATAAACAGAAGCTTATAAGCATTTGATACCATCACCACCACCACAGTATAAGAAAAAATACCAAAACTTAAAAAACAAACATAATATTTTATGAAAAAATTTTAGTAAAGTCTTTCATTTTTAAAAAAAGTATAATATAATGTAGGTATTAAAAGTGTAAATAATTGGCAAGGAGGTACAAAAGAATGCCAAATAGTAATAATAAGGGACAATCTAAAAAAGCACAACCAAAAAAAACAACAAAAATGAATAAACCAAATAATAAAACAAAAAAAGTTTCAACAAAACAAAGTAAAAAAGCAAATAAAAAACAAAAGAAACATCCAAAATTAAGAATGTTCATAAAAATTATGATATTAGTATTTTTACTTCTATGTGTTATAGGAGCAGGAGTAATAGCAGCAATGTTTTATGGACTGTTTGGTGATGAATTAGAAATATCAAAAGAAGACCTAATTATAGGAGCATCTAATACAGTTGTAGTAGACAAAGATGGAAACGAAATAGCAAACTTAAGCACAGACGAAAAAAGAAGAACAATAACCTTAAAAGAAATGTCACCATATTTGCCAAAAGCATACATAGCAATTGAAGATAAAAGATTCTATAAACATAATGGTGTTGATATAAAGAGAACAGCAGGAGCAATAATAGGAGCAGTTACTAAAAAATCATCTTATGGAGGAAGCTCTATTACACAACAATTAATAAAAAATATTACTAAAGAAGATGCAAGAACTGGTATAGCAGGTGTTACTAGAAAAATAAAAGAATGGTCAAAAGCAATTCAAGTAAACAGGATGATATCAAGAGAACAAATTTTAGAATTATATCTAAATATAATATTTGTAGGTGGAAATGAACTACATGGAGTACAATTAGGAGCGAATTATTATTTTAACAAAAATGCAAAAGACTTAGACTTAGCAGAATGTGCGTTTTTAGCAGGAATAAATAATGCACCTAATAAATATAATCCTTTTGGAGAAAATGGTAGCGAAAACGCTAAGCTAATTAAAGATAGAACACTAACAGTTTTAGATGAAATGAAAGATCAAGGATTAATTGAAAATGAAGAAGAATATGTTGCAGCTGTTGCTAAAGTAGAAGAAGGTTTACCATTTGAAGAGGGAAATACAAGCAGTAACTCAACCTATTCTTATCACACAGATGCAGCTATTAATCAAGTTATAGAACAAGTAATGGAAGAAAAAGGTGTTAGTAGAGACTTTGCAAGAAACTATGTATATGGTAGTGGATTAACAATTTATTCTACTGAAGATTCTGCCATACAACAAGCTGTAGAAACAGAATTTGAAAACACAAGATATCAAGTTAAAAGTAGAGAAAAAAATAAAAATGGTGAATTCAAAAATGACCACTCTCAAGCAGCTATTGTTATAATGGACCATACAACAGGAGAAGTAAAAGCAGTTGGTGGAGAATTAGGGAACAAATATGCAACAGGATGGAATAGAGGTACGCAAATGGTTAGACAAACAGGTTCATCTATGAAACCAATAGCAGCCGTTTTACCAGCATTACAAGAAAAAGTTATTACAGCAGCAACGGTTTATGATGATGCAACAACAGATTTTGGAGGAGGATATAAACCAGGAGATTATAATGCACCACAAGGACTAATTAATATAAGAAGTTGTATTAGAACATCACAAAATATTCCAATGGTTAAAATAGTAGCAGAACTAGGAGTTAATAAATCAGTTCAATATTTAGAGAAAATGGGAATTACAACATTAGAAAATGAATCATTACCAATAGCAATAGGTGGTGTAAATAAAGGTATTAGTCCACTAGAAATGGCAGGAGCTTATGCAACAATTGCAAATGATGGAGTTCATATAACACCAACTTTCTATACAAAAGTAGTAGATAGCAATGGAAATACAGTTTTAACACCAAAACAAGAAAAGACAAGAGTAATTTCAGAACAAAATGCTTATATAATGAGGTCTATATTGCAAGAACCTTTACAATCAGGAGGAACAGCAACAGTTTGTAAAATATCAGGAATTGAGACTTGTGCAAAAACAGGTTCAACAGATAAGTATAAAGATAGATGGTTATGTGGATTCACACCATATTATACAGCAGCATGTTGGTTTGGATATGATGAGCCAGAAGGAATGAGTGGAATTATGTTTGGAGGTCAAAACCCAGCATCTTATATATGGGCACAAATTATGAAAACTATTCATACACAAGATATGTTAAATAAAATTTTTAATGAGAAAAAAGGATTTAGCAAACCAAGTGGAATTGTTACAGCATCTGTATGTAAAACAACTGGATGTATTGCTACAGCAGGATGTTCAGATGTTTACTCAGAAATTTTCACAGCAGATAATATGCCAGAAACTTGTCAAGGACATGGAGCGCAAGAAATATGTGAAGCATCTGGAAAACTTGCCAATGAATATTGTCCTAGAGAACAAGTAAAAGCATCAGGATATGGAGCAGCAGTTCCAAAAGAACAATTAAAATTATGGAACACACTTACACCTTCATCTACTTCAGCAGGAAAAATAGACGAAGTATGTGATATTCATACAAAACCAGAAGAAAAACCTGTAGAGAAGCCAATAGAAAAACCAACAAATACCACAGGAAACAATACTAGTGGAGGTTCAAAAAATGAAACTACAAATTCTACTACAGGAAATAACTCTGCAGGAGGAGAAGGCGGAGGAGAAGGAGACAAGACACCTGACCAAAATGTAACAAACTAAATTAAGATTAAAAATAGTTCTAACTGTTGATATATCAAAGTTAGAACTAATTTATAATTATAATAAGCAGAAAAGGAGAAAATATGGATTTATATTTTTATAACAACTTAACAAAAAGCAAAGAACTATTTAATACAATATCTTCAGAAGAAGTAAGGATTTACTCATGTGGACCAACTGTTTACAAAAATGCAAGCATAGGAAATATGAGAACAAATATATTTCAAGACATTTTAAGAAGAGTCTTACGATATAATGGTTATAAAATCAAACATGCAATGAACATAACAGATGTTGGACATTTAGTATCAGATGGTGATGAAGGCGAAGATAAGATGTTGAAATCAGCAAGAGAAGAACAAAAAACGCCTTTACAAATAGCAGAATATTATACAAATTTATTTTTTGATGACCTAAAAGAACTAAATATAGAAACGCCTGAAATAGTATGTAAAGCTACAGACCACATAAAAGAAATGCTTGAATATGTTGAAAAATTATTAGAAAACGGATATGCTTATGAGACATCTACAGCTATATACTTTGATATTTCAAAGCTAGACAAATATCCAATTTTATCAAATTTAGACATAGAAAATCAAAAAGCAGGAGCCAGAGTAGAAGTAGATAAGGAAAAAAGAAACCCTCAAGATTTTGCACTATGGATAAAAGCACCAGAAAATCATTTGATGAAATGGAATAGCCCTTGGGGAGCAAGTTATCCAGGATGGCATATTGAATGTTCAGCAATGGGACAAAAATATTTAGGAGAACAGTTTGACATACATACAGGAGGAATAGATTTAATACCAACACATCACGAAAACGAAATAGCACAAAGCAAAGGTAGATGTGGTAAAATACCTGCAAATTATTGGATGCATGGAGAATATCTACTAATAAATGGTGGAAAAATGTCAAAGAGCTTAGGAAATGTATACTTAGTAAAAGATATTAAAGAAAAAGGATATGACCCAATAGCATATAAATTATTCAGTTATTCATGTCATTATAGAAACAAGCTAAACTTTACTTGGGAAGCAATAGAAGCAAGTTCAAAATCACTAGAAAGATTACGTAGTAGCTATCAAACTAATTTAAAAGGTGAAGACAGTCTAACAGATAGTGATAAAGAAAAACTAAAACAAATAGAAGAAAACTTTCACAAAGCAATAAATGATGACCTAAATATGCCTTTAGCAATGAGCTTTGTTTGGGAAGTTGCAAGATTTGAAAAGAAAAGCCAAGAAGTTGCTAAGTTACTATTAAAATTTGATAGCGTTTTAGGAATTAAAATAGATAAAATAGAAGCAAGTAATGTAAGTGAAAATATACCACAAGAAATTTTAGATTTATTAGAACAAAGAAAGATTGCAAGAGATAATAAAGATTGGGCAAAATCAGATGAATTAAGGGATTTGATTAAAGAAAAAGGTTATATAGTAAAAGATACAAAGGAAGGACAAAAATTGTCATAATCGATGAATATAGTACAAAATATTTACAAATAGTAAAATATGTGATAAATTCTATCTATATTGGAGGAATAAATATGAGAAGTGATTATATTTCCGAAATAAGAAGTAAAGTTGGACATATACCAATGCATAGTCCAGTAGTTACTTTAGTAATATATAAAGATGGAAAAATACTTTTACAAAAAAGAGAAGATAATGGTTGTTGGGCAATACATGGTGGCGGAATAGAAATTGGAGAAAAGTATTTAGAAACATTAAAAAGAGAAATCAAAGAAGAATTAAATATAGAACCGAAGAACCCTGAACTTATGGGAATTTATTCTGGAAAGGAATTATTTAATATTTATCCTAAAAGTCAAGACCAGGTTTATGTATTAAATCATGTTTTTTTCTGTGAAGAATATGAAGGTGAAATTAAATTTACAGATGGTGAAGTACAAGATTTACAATGGTTTGATTTAAATGAATTACCAGAAAATATATTTAAAGTTAATAAACCAATAATAAATGGCATATGATTACTGATTTAAAACAATTAAGTACAGAAATTAGCGACTTGCGGACAAGAAAAAAAGTAGTTTTAGCAACTGGTACATTTGATTTATTTCATTATGAACACTTAAAATATTTGGAAGGTGCTAAAAGGCATGGAGATATTTTGGTGGTTGGAATTAAGAATGACAAATGTGCTGGACTCAAAGGAAATGGAAGACCAATTATTACAGAAAAACATAGAATTGCAATTGTTGATGCAATTGAATATGTGGATTACTCATTTTTGGTTGACTATAATCCTAATATTTCTATTGAAATTGAAGCAGATAACAAACATCAACGCGAATGGCTGACTATATTTCAATATACCTTTAAGGTGTTGAAACCAGATATACTATATTATGAGGATAATCCAAAACTCCAAACAGCAAGAGATAAAGTCTTCAATAAATATGGTATAAAAGGTATTATAAAGCCAAGAGGAGAAAGTGCTTCAACTACTGAAATTATTAATAAAATAATAAACTTATAATAATTAAAACAGAAAATAGAGTGGAAGTTTTGCTCTATTTTTTGTTTTATATTAAAAGGTTGATTTATAAATGAAAATAAAGTATAATTTTAAAAGTAGATATTATAAAAGTAAAAGTTTATAAAAAGGAGAGATAATTATGGCAATATTATTACCAGGAGGAGCAGGATTTATAGGAAGTCATACAGCAGTAGAACTATTAAAAGAAGGAAGAGAAATAATAATTATAGACAATTTTTCAAACAGTGAACCAAAAGCACTAGAATCAATAAAAAAAATAACAGGAAAAGAATTCAAATTTTATGAAATGGACTATTTAGACAGAGAAAAACTAGAAAAAGTATTTGAAGAAAACAAAATAGAAGCAGTAATGAACTTTGCAGGATATAAAGCAGTTGGAGAATCAGTACAAAAGCCAATAGAATATTACACAAATAACATATCAGGAGCATTAGTATTATTAGACACAATGAAAAAATATAATGTCAAAAAATTCATATTCAGTTCATCAGCAACAGTATATGGAGAACCAGAAAAAATGCCAATTACAGAAGAAACACCAACAGGAGGAACAACAAACCCATATGGAACAACAAAATTATTTATAGAGCAAATATTAAAAGATATATATAAATCAGACAATACATGGGATATATGTATCTTAAGATATTTTAACCCAGTAGGAGCAAACGAAAGCGGATTAATAGGAGAAGAACCAAAAGGAATTCCAAATAACTTAATGCCTTATGTAGCAAGAGTAGCAAGTGGAACTTTAAAAGAACTATCTGTATTTGGAAATGATTACAACACACCAGATGGAACAGGAGTTAGAGATTATATACATGTAGTTGACTTAGCAAAAGGACATATAAAAGCATTAGAAAAACTTGAAAAGGAAAAAGAAGGACTATATATCTATAATTTAGGAACAGGTAAAGGATATAGCGTATTAGATATGGTAAAAGCATTTGAAAAAGCCACAGGAAAAAAAGTTGAGTATAAAATAGCGCCAAGAAGAGCAGGAGATATAGCAATTTGTTATGCTGACCCAACTAAAGCAAAAGAAGAACTTGGATGGATAGCAGAAAAAAATCTAGATGATATGTGTAGAGATAGTTGGAATTATATAGAAAAAAGCCAAGAAAAATAAAAGACATTGATTTAATTGATTTAGATGAAATTGGAGATACATTTAGATATGAAATATTAGTTAAGGAAAAACTTTATATTGTAAAGACAATCTTAAATTTGAGCCTTACAAATTAGATATGTATAGAGAATTTTCAGAATTAAACGAGAGCAGACAAACAATCATAAATAATATCAAAAATAGAAAAAATGATGAAGATATATTAAAAGATGTTATTGAAAATCACTTGATAGATATAAAAGAATTTGCAAGAGAAATGATTAATTTAAAAAGATAAACAATATCTGAATAAGTAGAAAGAGGAAATAAAATGATAAATTTCAAACAAAAAATAGCACAACAAATAGCGAAAGCAACACAATTAAACGAAGAAGAACTAGAAACATATATAGAAACTCCGAAGGATAGCAAAAATGGAGACTATGCTTTTCCATGTTTTAAACTAGCAAAAGAATTAAAAAAAGCACCACCTGCCATTGCAAATGAAATAAAAGAAAAATTAGAAGTTAAAAATGAAATAGAAAAAATGGATGTAGCAGGAGGATACTTAAATTTTTATATTAATAAAAAAATCCTAGTAGAAGAGATATTAAAAGAATTTTCAGAAAATAAACAATATGGAAAATCAAATGTAGGAAATGGAAGAAATATAGTTATAGACTACTCAGCACCTAATATAGCAAAACAATTTCATATAGGACATTTACGTTCAACAGTTATTGGAGGAGCATTATATAACATATACAAATATTTAGGATATAATGTTACAGGAATAAATCATTTAGGAGATTATGGAACACAATTTGGAAAGCTAATAGAAGGATATAAACTATGGGGAGAAGAATATGACATAGAAAAAGACCCAATTAATGAACTAACAAAAATCTACATTAGAATTAATGATGCTTGTAAAGAAGATGAACAAATATTAGAAAACTGTAGAAATAACTTTAAAAAACTAGAAGATGGAGACAAATATTGCACTGAAATATGGCAAAAGTTTAGAGAGCTAAGCTTAAAAGAATTCCAAAAAGTATATGATTTATTAGGAAGTAAGTTTGACTCTTGGAATGGAGAGGCTTTCTATTCTGATAAAATGCAAGAAGTAATAGATATTTTAGAAAACACAGGAAAGTTAGTAAAATCTCAAGGAGCCAGAATAATTGATTTAGAGGATAAAGGAATAAATACACCATGTATTATAGAAAAATCAAATGGTTCCACAACTTATGCTACAAGAGACTTAGCAGCAATTTTATATAGAGCAAGAACTTATGACTTTGACAAAGCATTATATGTTACATCTTATGAGCAAGTACTACATTTTAAACAAATATTTGAAGTAGCTAAACTTATAGGATTAGACGAAAAATATACAAATGGATTGGAACATGTATCATTTGGAATGGTACTATTACCAACAGGTAAGATGTCAACAAGAGAAGGAAATGTTGTTAAATTGTATGATTTATTAAATGAGTCAACAACAAGAGCAAAAGAAATCATAAAAAACAAAAATCCTGAATTAGAAAATCAAGAAGAAGTTGCAAAAAAAGTAGGAATAGGAGCAATTATTTTTAATGATTTATCATCTGCAAGAATTAAAGATGAAGTTTTTGACTGGGATACAATATTAAATTTTCAGGGAGAAACAGGACCTTATATTCAATATACATTTGTTAGAACAAAAAGTGTACTAGAAAAGGCAGAATCTGTGCCAGAATTTAATAATATAAAAATAGAAAACTTACTAGATGAATATTCATTAGAAATAGTGAAATTAATTAATAATTTTAAAGACATATTAATACAAGTTACAGAAAAAAATGAACCATCTATACTTGCAAGATATTTAATAGATTTATCAAAATCATATAGTAGTTTTTATAATGAAAATAAAATCATTTTAGAAAATAAAGAGATTCAAGATGCTAGAGTTTATTTGACTTATGCAGTTGGAAATGTTTTAAAAATAGGGGCAAATTTACTAGGAATAGAAATGCCTGAGAAAATGTAGGGAAATAGGGACGTTCCTTAAATCCCCCAAAAAAGGGAATATGGGACATTCCTTGATAAAATTAATATCAAGGAATGTCCCATATTCCCATTTTTGGGGGATTTA
>CAOJQV010000019.1 GCA_948441945.1 uncultured Clostridium sp.
TTATTTGATAATAAGTAAATTTTTTATCGCAAAATTCGACAAAAAGCTGAGACAGATTTAACCTGTCCCTTTTGTCTCATTAAATTAATTGACAACTTTTTAACACATATTCCATATAATATATTAGAGGTGATGAGATTGAGTAATATGAATATTGACGAAAACACAATGAATAATATTAAAAACATGGTTGATAATGGTAATATTTCAGATGCTATTTCGCATATTTCTCCAGAAATGATTCAAAATTTCTCTAAAATGTTTTCGCAATCACAAACACAAGCACAACCAGAAAATTCAAATAATGGAACCTCAAAAGAGACAAGTAAAGAAACTAATGAAAGTCCAAATTTTGATTTTAGTAATATTGATATTAATATGTTATCTAAAATGTCATCTATGATTGGCAAAATGAATAATACAAAAGATGACCCTAGAAAGAATTTATTAAATTCACTAAGACCTTATCTACGTGATAGTAAAAAGGGAAAATTAGATAATTATATGAATTTATTAAATATGTCACAAATTGCTGAATTGATGAAAAATAATGACAAGGAGAATAAAAATAATGTTTAGGTTTCCATTTTTTGGCTATCCTTATGGTTATCCCTATTATCAATATTACAATAAACATACAAATTATAAACCAACAATAGAAAGGTCAAAAAAAGAAAATAGTATTACTAATAAAGAAGAAATTAGTAATACTATTAATCCTTATATTTTTGAAATACTTGGAATAAAGATTTATTTAGATGATTTAATAATTCTTGCTATACTTTATTTTTTGTACCAACAAAAAGTAAAAGATGAAATGCTTTATATTATACTACTGCTTTTACTTTTCTCTTAGCATATCAATTATTATATTGTTTTTCTCTACATACACATATGCAAATTGTTGTGGAGCAGTCTCTCTACTTAATTGTTTTACTATATTAGCTATTCTAATTTGCACAGTTTCTAAACATCCTGCTGATATAATAGCTTTTTGGTTCCCCTTTGCCCCTGCATGTGCTAACCCTCTAAGGTTTCCTAGGACAACTATATTTTCTGATGCTACAACTTCTGCACCTGAGTTAACATCACCTAATATAATAATACTTCCTTCTGTTTCTATTTTTTGTCCAGACCTTAAAGAACCTTTATAAAATTTAGTTTCTGAAAAATTGATTTCTTTCTCAAATGCTTTTGTAATACCTGCTAGTCCTAAAGTCTGTGGCATATCAAATTTTATTTCAACATCTATGTAATTTTTTATTAATTTTTGTATTTCTTCAATTTCCTTATTTTTCAAGATTTTCCCTACTACTTTTATAGGTGTTTTTTTATCTTGATATAAGTTCTTTAGTTCAGGTAATTTTTCTAATAATGACTCCACAATTTGTTCTTGAGTAGCCTCCTCAGAAATTTTTATAATATTATAATCTTGTTTTAAATTAATATTAACACAATTATTCATTTTACATCCTCACCTTTCTATCTCATGCTTTCAGTATAAGACATAGCCCTCATATCCTCTACTATATTTTGAGTGTTCATTCCAAAATATTCTGCCATAATATCTCTTACAGCCTCTGCTGTATAATTTCCATGTCCACCATTTTCAACCATAACAACAACTGCTATTTCTGGTTCTTCATAAGGTGCAAATCCAACAAACCAAGCATTTACTAAATCATTTCCTTGTGCATCTACTCCTGCTTCGGCAGACCCTGTTTTTCCTCCAACTTCTATATCAAAGTCTCTAAATCTCACATAAGCTGTACCTGCCTCATCACTTGTAACTGACTTCATTCCTTCTTTTACAGCTGTAAGGAACTGTGGATTAAGGTTTATTTCTTCATTTTGATTACTTTCTACTCCCAATTTATCATTTATAAATTTATTTATTTCTTCCCTTGGTATGTCTGTTCCATCTGCATTTTGAATTCCTTTAATAATGCTTACATCAACTTTATTTCCACCATTAGCTATTATACTTATATATTTTGCCATTTGTACTGGTGTAAATTTATTATATCCTTGTCCTATAGCAGCATTAATGGTGTCTCCAGGGTTCCAACTAGCATTAATTGTTTGAACATATTCTTTGCTTGCTAGTGTTCCTGAGTTTTCACTTGGTAGCTCAATTCCTGTTCTATTTCCTAATCCGAAATATCTTGCATATTTATCTAATGTATCAATTCCCATTCTATCTGCTGTTTCATAGAAGAAATAGTTACAAGATTTCTCTATTGCTCCTATTACATTTAAATATCCATGTCCTACATGATAGTCTGTATAATACCAACAGTTCCATTTTCCACCATATTTATCATATACCCCTGTATCATTAATTCTTTCTGTTAACGAAATATTGCCAGATTCTAAACCTGCCATTGCTGTAACCATTTTAAATGTTGACCCAGGTGCATAAGCACTTTGAATTGCTTTGTTCAATAGTGGGTGTGATGGATTATTGTTATAACTGTTCCACTCTTCTACACTAATACCATCATTGAAAGATTGTGGATTATAGTCTGGATAACTTGCAAGTGCTAAGACCTCTCCTGTTCTTACGTTCATAACCACACAAGACCCTCCTGTTGCATTATAAACACTTCCAAATCCACCACTTTTGATTTTCTCAATATTAGCTTCTAGGGCATTTTCTGCTATTTGTTGTAGTTTAGAATCAATTGTAAGAATAATATTTGCTCCAGCAGTTGCTTCTTCTTCTACAACTTCATCTGTTATCATACCATCTACAGTCATATCTATTTGTTTTATACCTTTTTTTCCTCTTAGATAATCTTCAAATATGTACTCAATTCCTGTTTTTCCTATAATATCATTTTGGTCATAAGTATCTTTCTTTTCTTGATATTCTTGATCACTTATTTTTGTAGCATATCCTAATATATGAGATGCTAAATTTGCATCAGCATACTTTCTAGTTGGTTGTACTGTAATATTTACACCAGAATATTTATCACTATTTTCGCTAAATTCAGCAACTAATTCTCTAGATATATCTTTTGCAATTGTTATAGCTTTTGTACTACTATATCCTTCTCTTGCAATTGCATATCTAATTGCTATAATTTTTCTAATTTCTGTTATGTTTTGACTCTGAATTTTATATTTATTTTTAAATATATTAAATGCTTCTTCTGCTGTACAATCTTGCTCTAATTCATTTGATTTCTTCCATCTACTTAAATTATCACCTTCAATTGTAAATTCAAAAGGTTCTATTTTTATTGGAAAAGAATCTGTATAACTAACTTGATTTTTTTCTAATGCTTGTATTATATTTAGTATAGTTTTATTTAAGGTCTCATTATCAATTTTTGTTTTATATAATTCTAAGTTAAACTTTTGTCCAGATGTTACTAATACATTTCCAGAACGGTCTAATATTTCTCCTCTCGCTGCTTCTAAAACGCTTTCTCTAGTTAATCTTGTATTAGATTGCTCTCTGTACTCAGACCCGTGGACAATTTGAAGGTTGAATAATTGGACAATCAAAATTATACCTATTACATAAGTAAAAATCGTCATTATATTATATCTAAAATTAATGCTTCTTCTATTAATTCCTTTTGCCAATTTTCCACCTTCTTTCAATCTCTTTTAAAAATATTGTGTTAGAATTCTACTTCCTTTATATTCGTTCTCAATGTAATATCCAAATTTTTGGATTGCTGGATAAATAATAATAGTTATTATAACATTGTATATTACTTCTACAATTAATATTCCGATAAACTTGAATATTTCAATGTTTGTAGAATATAGTATATGGTTCATAAAATATGATATTAATTCAAAAATTATAGTTGTTCCAAGTACCATAAACATAATTGTCATTCTACTATCTTTTGAAAAGTTCTTGTTAAAAATCATTGATATTACACCTATTAATGCTAAACATGTCATATTTATTCCTACTTTTGGACATATTAACAAATCCAATATTATTCCACATGCAGCACCATAAATAATTCCCATTATTTTGTTTCCAAAAAGTCCTATAAATAATATAAAAATAACAAAAAGATTTGGCTTAATTCCTGCTATTGTAAACCAACTAAAAAAATTTGCTTGTAGTAAATATACTACAAAAGCTAATATAATCAATATGATATTAATAATAACTTTTTTCAAAATTACACCTCTAATCTTTTAATTACTTTTAATAACTAACACTGTATTTAATTTGTTAAAGTCTACTGCTGTTTCAATAATAGCATATCTGTCTGTTATATTTTTAGTAGAAACTATCTTTTTTATATTTCCAACATGAATTCCTTTTGGATAAATTCCTCCTAATCCTGAAGTGTCTATACTATCTCCTTGTACTAGGTCTGCCTCAGTTGGAATATACATCGCTTTTAATTCTGTATTGTTTCCTAAAGTTCCTTTACAAACTATACTATCTTTATTAGTACTCATTAAGCAACTAATTGAACTAGATGTATCAATTATTGTCATTACTTTAGCTGTATTATCTGTTACAGAAACAACATGACCAACTAATCCTTCATCTGCTATAACTGTCATATTTTCTTCAACACCATCTTTTTTACCAATATTAATTATAATCATTTTAGAATAATTGCTAATATCTTTATCGATTATATAACCTGGTATTGTTTTATATTCTCCATATTTTTCTGTTAGTCCTAAATATTCTCTTAATGTTTCATTTTCTGTTCTAATATTTTCTAGTTCTCTTAAAGATTGCTCTAATTGACTATTTTTTTCTTGTAATTCTTGATTTTCATTTTTCAAATTTTTTATATCTACAAAAAATGTAGTATTACCACTTACTTTATTTTTAAAATATGTTAGTCCGTTTTGTACTGGCATAACTAGTTTGTTAGCAATATTTTCAAAAAAAGATGTATTAGCTTCTCGATTAGAAAATATAACAATTAAAATTAAAATACTAATCGTAATAATAATTCCTAATAGTCCACTTTTTTTATTTTTGTACATCTCTTTCTCCTTTCTAAATGCTGTTTTTATCTTTTCTTTCTAGAGTTAATTAATACTTCTTTTAGTCTTTCTAAATCTTCTAGTGTTTTACCAGTTCCTCTTACAACACAGTCTAAAGGTTGTTCTGCTACAAATACTGGTATCCCTGTTTCTAAACTTAATAATTTATCTAAGTTTTGAATTAATGCCCCTCCACCAGCAAGAACAATACCTTTTTCCATAATGTCAGATGCTAGTTCAGGTGGTGTTTTTTCTAAAGTTGCTTTTACTATCTCTATAATTTTGTCAATTGATTCTTTTATTGCTTGTTCAACTTGTGTGGATGTTATTGTTACATTTCTAGGTAGTCCATCTGTTAAGTCTCTTCCTCTGATTTCCATTGATGCTTCTGTCATAAGTGGTGATGCACATCCTATTTCCATTTTTATTTGTTCAGCAGTAGTTTCTCCAACTGCCAGATTCATTTCTCTTTTTATATAATTTACAATATCTTGGTCTAATTCATCTCCTGCAACTCTTAAAGAGTGACTAACTACAATTCCTCCTAATGAGATAACTGCAACTTCTGTTGTTCCTCCACCTATATCTACAATAATACTTCCACTTGGTTCTGCAACTTCTAATGATGCTCCTATTGCTGCTGCCATAGGTTCTTCAATTAGATATACTTCTCTTGCTCCTGCTTGTAAAACAGATTCTTCAACTGCTCTTTCTTCAACTTCTGTAATTCCTGATGGTACTCCTACTACTACTCTAGGTCTTCCAACATTATACTTATTTTCTACTTTTTCTATAATATTT
The DNA here is from genome assembly GCA_948441945.1 of uncultured Clostridium sp. Classification (GTDB taxonomy): domain Bacteria; phylum Bacillota; class Clostridia; order TANB77; family CAG-508; genus CAG-269. Next base: position 5,791 of record CAOJQV010000019.1, read on the forward strand.
TTTAACATTAATTGTGTAGCTGTAAAGTCTGCTATAACTCCATCTTTTAATGGTCTAACTGCTCTAATTTGTTCTGGAGTTCTTCCAAGCATTTCTTTAGCTTCATTTCCAGTGGCAGTTATATTTCCAGTTTTTCTGTCTATTGCAACTACAGAAGGTTCTTTTAAAACAATTCCCTTTCCTTTTAATGTAACTAGGATATTAGCTGTTCCTAAGTCTATCCCTATATCTTTTGAACCAAATTTAAAAAATTTCATTCTCTATTTTCCTTTCTTTTATTTGTTTTTAAATTTTGCACTAATTTTTGTGTCTCGACAAATACACTTTTGTAATTATTATCTCCAATCACAATATGGTCTATTAGTTCTATTTCAAACATTCTAGCAGCATTATATAATCTATCTGTAAATTGTATGTCCATTTTACTTGGTGTTGAGTCACCTGTTGGGTGATTATGCACTAATATTATTTTAGGTGCTTGTATTTTTAGTGCATGTCCTATAATTCCTTTTATATTTACATTGGCAAAATTAGTTCCTCCAATTGAGACATCTATAATTTTTAAAATTTGATTTTTTGTATTTAGTAAAATTAGTTTAACTATTTCTTCTTTTTTTAAACTCATTTCTCCTAGAACTAGATTTGCAATATCTTCAGTACTTTTTATCATAATTTTTTTATAATTAGATGGCTTTGACATTCTAGTTGCTAATTCACAAATAGCTTTAATTTGAATTGCTTTAACTCTTCCTATTCCTTTTATTCTCATCAGTTCTGATAAGCTTATATTTTTTAAAAATCCTAATTCTCCCATTTGTGGGTCTTCACTTAGTGTTAAAATTCGTTGTGCTATTTGTACTGATGTTTCTTCTTTTGTACCACATTTAATTATTATTGCCAATAATTCTGCATTTGACAATTCTTTTTCACCATATAATTCTAATTTTTCATAAGGTCTTTCTGTTTCTGGTAATTCTTTTATTTTTAATGACAAATAAAAACTTCCTTTCATTTTATATTTGTCCCACTTTTTTATACTTTTCTATATATAAGTAATGCTAGTAACATCCCTATTATACTTGCTAAATTAATGTCAATCATTAGCCCAAATGTTATTTTAAAAATACTTAAGTCTAATACAAGTGGACTTTCTAGTCCAAATGATTGTCCAAATGATAACCACCATAGTCCTGAAACTCCTGATGCTAGTCTTCCGATTAGTCCCCCAACTACTAATCCTGCTAATAAGAATAATATTAATACCCATATATTTTTTTCTCTTGTTGCCATATTTATACCTCCATTTTTCTTTTGTCCTTACGGATATACCTTTTTTTGGTATATTTGTATTATATACTGATTTACTGTTTTTTTCAAGTAATTTGCTTAAATAATAAAAAATAATTACCAAAAATTGTTCCTTTTCATATAATGATAATAGTAGTATAATATAGTTATAGCATGGAGGTACAAAAATGAAAATAGAGAAACTTACTGATAATAAAATTAGAGTTATACTAAAACCTAAAGATTTTAAGGATGGAGATATTAATATAAAATCACTTCTTTTGCCAACTCCAGAATCTCAAAGTTTATTTTTAGAAATTCTAAATCGTGCAAAAGAAGAAGTAGACTTTGATACAGAAGGTCATAAAATTTTAGTAGAAGCATTTTTTGAAAATGATGACATATTTGTTTTTACTATTACTAAATACATAGATTCAAATAACAATTCACTTACTACACCAAAAAAATATGTAACTGCAAAGAAGAAAAATTACACATTAAATTCTAAACTAGGTATTTATCAGTTTAAGACTTTTGATGATTTTTGTGATTTTTGCAATTCTATAAATAATATTACAAATTATAATAGAATTTTTAAATCGGCTATATTGTATTTTTATAATAATTCATATTTTCTAGTAATTAATGGATTTTCATTATCAAATAAATCTGTTCACTCTATGCATGCCTATTTACTAGAGTTTTCTAAGTTTTTAACTAATGATTCAAATTTTGAGATAAAACTTATTGAACATGGAAAGGTTGTTATAAAAAATAATGCTATAAAAACTGGGATTAAATATTTTGCATAATGTCCCAATAGGAACGGTTCTTTTTGGGACTGTCCCTATTGGGACGTTTACCTGCGGGGCATTTTTTAAAAGTAGAATTAAAACTAGCGAGTACAGTCTAATGATAGATGTATCCGCTAGTTTTTTGTCTTTATTAAAAGACTAATTTGTGATGAGTTGTTTTTTCTATTATAGTGTCTTCTATAACAAATGTATCAAAATCAGGTTTTTTGATAATACCTTCACCAATTGCTTCTTCACTAAATTTATTTCTGGTTATGATATTATCTGACATATGTACGAATGGAAATCCTAAATCTTTCAGAGCATTTTTATTCATTATAGCTCCTGCCTTAAAATACTTATGAGACTTGCAGACAACATCATTTGAGCTATACGTCTTTATTTCTCCATTTTCATACATAAGTATAATTTGCAAATTTTGCTTGTCATTTAAGTTATGCATTATCCAGGTTACTTCTTCTCCTGTCCTTTCATATATTATTTGAATATAATTTCTCAGGTGATCTGCTATAAATCCAGATACTGCAGAATCAGTTAAATATTCCTCATCATAATCTTGAAACCGCTCTTCTGGATTTTTCAAGTCTGCAGGAGTCAGTGCATAAACATCACTGCTTCCCATTAAAACAAAACATACTACAAGTGTTGCAAAAATTTTCTTCATAGTCATTTCCTCCTTTATATGTTTTTTCTCATCACAGATAACTATGTAAACTAATTATAACATAAAATATTCCAAAAGTAAAATATCCCACAAATGCTAAGCATCTGTGGGATGTTTTTAATATATGTAATTTTGTGGATTATATGCTACTCCATTAACTCTTACTTCAAGATGTAAATGTGGTCCTGTTGAATTACCAGTTGAACCAACAGCTCCTATTACTTGTCCTTGTGATACAGTTGCACCTGCTTCAAAATATAATTTACTACAATGTGCATAATAAGTTTGAACACCATTACTATGTGTAATTACCATCATATTTCCATAAGAACCTTTCCATCCTGAAAAAGTAACTGTTCCTGAAGCTGCTGCAACAATTGATGTTCCTGTTGAAGCTGCAATATCTAACCCTGTATGAGATGATCTTCTAATACTACTACTTGCACCAAAACGTGAAGAAATAACTCCTGATACTGGTCTTACTAATGAAACTCCTAAATTCACTTTTCCTGACGAAGTATTATTAGCAACATTAACTGACCCTGTTGATTTTTTCTGATTTTTCTCCTCTGTAGTCTTTTTACTAGAATCAGATTTATTTGATGATGCAACTAAAACATTTTTTGGTGAAACATATAATTTAGCTACTGCATCTTCTACTGTAACCATATCTACTAAATTAGTTTCATATTTTTCTGCTATTGTAATATTTTCTATGTTAGAACTACTCTTTTGTTTTAATTGATTTACAATCTCCTCTGCCTCTACAAAGTTAGAAACATATATTTTTTCATCTTCATTTTCTAAAATTGCATAATATCTATAATATGTTGTTCCATCTTGCTTTATAGAATCAAATATTTCATTATCATTTGAACTCACATCTTTTTTTAATAAGCAAATATTATACTCTGGTAAACTTTCTACCTGAACAAAAGCTGTGTTTTCTTCTTCTCCATTTTCAATATATTCATTTATCTGCGCTTGTAATTTACTTTTATTATCTGTATATCCTACTAATTCTCCATTAATATTTACACTATAACTAACCTTATAAAAAGATGATATTACACCTAATATCAATAAAAGTGCAATTGATATTAATATAATCAATTTGATTGATCTTCTAGTATGTACAAGTACTTTTCTAAACATCACAAACTCTCCTTATAATTTTATGAATTTATTTTATACTTTTTTTATTTTTTTTGCAATAGTTTTTTATAAAATGTCTCAAAATAAAATAGGGAAAAAAGGTTGTCCCTATTTCCCTAATTTTTATTGTTATAATTCATTTTTTACTGTATCTATTTCTGTTACAGTTGCTTTTTGTGCAGGCTTATAGTAGCCTTTATTTTGTGCTATTTTGAATAATTCATATTGAAAACTTTCATCATTATTTCTTATTTGTTGAAAAGTTTGTCTTAAATTCATATTTTCAGCTTCTGATATTGCTGTTTGATATGCTGTTAAGTCAGATTTCACACTTGCTAAAATATCATTTACCATTGTTTTTTCATCCATTTTTATTCCTCCTAATTAATTATTTAAAAAAGACATTAATTTTTGTTTAGTATTTAAAGCATCTTGTGCTGCTTTTGTAAATACCTGCTTTATTTGTGGGTCTACTGCTTGCCCAGAAAAAGTATTTAGTTTTTGATATGCTGTTTCATGTGCTCCTATTAAATGTCTTAAGTGTTGTAGTTCTATTTGGTTCAAATCTGCCATTTTTATCATTCCTTTCTATGTTTTTTCTTTGTATATTGTTTCCATTTTTCACTTTCTTATACAATAAAATTTTTGGAAAAAACAAACATTAAAAAAGCAAGAGAGTATTGGTTCTACTCTCTTGCCTTTAGAAAAGCATACACTGCTTTTATAGGATTTTTAAGTGTTGGCGCATTAAATAACGCCGAACAGTTTCATTCATTGGATGGGAACAGGTCTTTTTAATGTTCGTCTTTTTAAAACTTTGTACTCCATTTTCTGACACCTTTTTTCTCCATTCTTTTTTTGACATGACAAAATCCTCCTGCTTCAAATAAAATTTTTTATTGCTTTATATATATTAACATAATCTACGAAGAATTGCAACCCTTTATACTATAATCTCCAAATTAGCAAATTTAGCCATTAGCCTTTTATGACCAACTTTATCAAATTGAATATCAACTTTTAAATCATCTCCCTCTGGTTCTACATTACTAATAACTCCCTCTCCAAATTTCTTATGAGAAATTCTTATACCAGCTTTATATTGTGATAAATCAACTTGATTTCCAGTAGTTTTCTTTCCTAATGAATTCAAGAAACTCTCTGCTGTTCTAAACATAAAACCATTATTTGAACTTGATGCTGAAGCCATTGCTGGTTCTTGTTTTTCAATTTTATAAGTTTTTATATTTCCATTATCTTTGCTTCCATAAGTCCAACTAAATTTCGAATCTTCAAATATAGTACTTTGATTTCTTTCTCCTAATGCCTCATTATATCCATCTAGTAATTCTTCTGGTATTTCTTTTAAAAATCTTGAAACTTGATTGCAACTTGTAGATCCAAATATTGTACGTTGTTTACTACAAGTTAAGAATAGATTTTCTTTCGCTCTAGTTATTCCTACATAACATAAACGTCTTTCTTCCTCTAATTCTTTTTCTTCACCTATTGACTTATATCCTGGAAAAATTCCCTCTTCCATTCCAACTAAAAATACAACTGGAAATTCAAGTCCTTTTGCACTATGTAATGTCATAAGTGTAACTGTTTCTTCAGATTCTTCCATATCATCAATATCACTAGATAATGTTATTCCTTCTAAGAAATCACTTAATTTATTATCTGCTGATTCCTCTTCAAACTCAATAGCAACAGTCAAAAATTCATCTAAGTTCTCAATTCTATTTTCTGCTTCTACAGTATTTTCATTTTGTAATGCTTTTGTGTATCCTGTTTTATCTAATGTTTCCTTAATTAGTTCTGAAATCTGCATTTCATCTTTCTTACTTCTTAATTCTTCAATGCTATTTATAAATTCTCTTGAACTCATAAATACACGATTTAATCCATACTGGTCTGCATTTTTTATAACTTCATACATAGAAATCCCTAGGTTTTCAGATATTTCTTCAATCTTTTCTAAGCTTGTTTTTCCAATTCCTCTTTTAGGTTCATTAATTACTCTCTTTAGGCTTAAATTATCTGATAAATTTTGTATTAATCTCAAATAAGAAATAATATCTTTAATTTCTTTTCTTTCATAGAATTTTAGTCCACCTATAATTTTATAAGGAATTCCTTCTCTTCTTAGCATTTCTTCTATTGCTCTTGATTGAGTGTTCATCCTGTATAATACTGCAAAATCAGAATATTTATAATATTCCTCTCTTCTTAAATGTTCAATTTGTTCTGTAATATATGTACCTTCATCATATTCATTACTTGCTGAATATACTTTAGGTAAGTTACCAACATCATTTTCTGTCCATAATTCTTTTTTATAAGTTACTTGATTATTCTTTATAACAGAATTTGCAGCTTTAAGTATATTTCCTGTACATCTGTAATTTTGTTCTAGCTTAATTATTTTTGTTCCTGGGAAATCTCTTTCAAAATTTAATATATTAGAAATATCTGCTCCTCTAAAGCTATAAATACCTTGGTCATTATCTCCTACAACTGTGATATTTCCGTTTTTAGATGCAAGTAGTGTGACTAATGTAAATTGTGCTTTATTTGTATCTTGATATTCATCTACTAATACGTATTTAAATTTTTCTGAATAATAGTCTAATATATCTGCATTGTCCATTAAAATTCTAATTGTATAATTAATAATATCATCAAAATCTATTGCATTATTTTCTCTTAGTCTTTTTTGATATAGTTCATAAACAAGTGCTATTTTTTCTTTTCTGAAGTCCCCATTTACTCTTGCTGCATACTGGTCTGGGTCTAGCATCTCGTTTTTAGCATTACTAATTTCTGATAAGACTGACCTATCTGTAAACATCTTGTCATCTAGCCCTACACTTTTTATACAAGCTTTTATTAGAGTTCTTTGGTCACTCGTGTCAAATATTATAAATGATGAGTCAAATCCAATTCTATCAATAAATCTTCTTAAAATTCTAACACAAATAGAGTGAAATGTTCCCATCCATATATCTTTTGCTGTATCTCCTATTAAGTTTGCAATTCTTTCTTTCATTTCATTTGCTGCTTTATTAGTAAATGTGATTGCTAATATATTCCAAGGTAATACCTTTTTTTCTCCTATTAAATAAGCTATTTTATGTGTTAATACTTTAGTTTTCCCGCTTCCTGCTCCTGCTATAACTAGGCATGGTCCTTCTGTATTAACTACTGCTTTGTATTGTTTATCATTTAATCCTTCTAATAATTCTTGCATTTTTTATCTCCTTAGTCTAATTCAAATATATGTTTGTATTTTACTACACTCACAAAAAAAAAGCAAGTAATTTTTTAAATTACTTGCTAAATTTAATTATTATTTTTCGTCCTTATTTGACATTTTTTTATTGATTTCTGTTGTATTTCTACAAATTACTAATATAACTAACATTAATTCATATGTAAGTCTTGCAAGAACATTTCCTATTACTAAATATCCTAAGAATGCTAAGAAATTTACTCCTATTAAAGCAAATGAGAATAATGTTATAAATATAGCAAAAACTAAATATAATATTTTTAATAAATTCTCGGCTAACATTTTTTTGAATGTTAGAAAATCATACATCCATGCTACAAATCCTTTGAATTTATTTTCATTTTTCTTTGATAAAAATGTAAAATATAATACTATACCTCCTATAACTGCTAAAATAATTGAAACTATTGCCCAAATTGCTACTCCTTGTACCATTGATGCTGTTTTAGCTAATGAGCTAGTAGCTCCAGATCCGTAATAACTTCCGTACATTTAAATCTCCCCCTTCTTTTTATTTTCTGCTATTAAAATATAATAATAAACAAAATTTGTCAATATTTTTTACATGATTTATATGATTTTATAATTTTGTAGCGAAAATCCCTATAATGAATCCCATCATATTTCCTATTGCAGACATCCTGCCCTTATATAACTTATTTGATTCTGGTATTAATTCTCCTGATACAATATATAACATTGCTCCTGCTGCAAAGCTTAGGCAAATAGCTATTACAAATTCTGATATTGATCCAACTATTGCTCCAAAAAATGCTCCTACTCCTGTTGTTATTCCAGATAATATGACATAAAATACTACTTTGGACTTTTTCATCCCTCCATTTTTCATTGGAACTGCCATTGATATACCTTCTGGTATATCATGCAAGCAAATTGCAATTGCTAAGCCTAAACCTAATTTTAATGAAGCTTCAAAACCTGAGCCAATTGCTAATCCTTCAGGAAAATTATGGATAGCTAAACCTATTGAAACAATAATCCCTGTTTTTAATAAATTATCCTTTTCATTATTAATTTTCTTACTACTGCTAAATTTATTTTGAACTAAAACATCGCAGAAAATCATTGAAATAACTCCAATTAATATTCCAAATACTACCCCATAGATACTACTAATATCTAAGGCCTCTGGAATTAAATCAAAACAGATAACTGCCATCATTAACCCTGATGCAAAAGATAAAATAAAACTTAAAAACTTTTTAGAATCTTTCTTTATTATTATTCCTAGAATTCCACCTAAGGTTGTTCCAAATGTACCAAAAAATAATCCCAGTAATGTTGTTTTTAAAATTTCATTCACTTGTCAAAACCCCTTATTTTTTTCTTTATTTTATATATATTTTATTATGGCAAATTTATTCCTATAATATGTTTTATTATTAAAAAGGCGCATATTATAATACAAAAAAAGCAGTACTAAAACTGCTTTTACTCTTCTCCTTTTAACCTTTCGGCTCTATCAGCTGCAATTAGATTATCTATCATTTCATCAATGTTTCCATTCAAAAAATTTTCCATCTGATAGATGCTCATACCTATTCTATGGTCTGTAATTCTTCCTTGAGGATAATTATAAGTTCTTATCTTTTCACTTCTATCACCTGAACCTACTTGAGATTTTCTACTATTTGCAACTTCACTGTCTCGTTTTTGCTTTTCTATTTCATATAATTTTGTACGAAGCATTTTCATAGCATTATCTCTATTTTGGAATTGAGACCTTTCTGTTTGGCATTCAACAACAATTCCTGTTGGCTCATGTATTAGTCTTACGGCTGATGATGTTTTATTAATATGTTGCCCTCCAGCTCCTGATGAACGGAAAACTTCCATTTTTATATCTGCTGGGTTAATTTCTATTTCAACATCTTCTACAACTGGAAGAACTGCAACTGTAGCAGTTGAAGTATGAATTCTACCACTACTTTCTGTGTCTGGTACTCTTTGTACTCTGTGAACTCCACTTTCGAATTTTAATCTACTATATACACCTTTTCCTGTAATCATAAAAGTGACTTCTTTATATCCACCTAATCCAGTTTCATTTTCATTTAAAACTTCTAACTTCCAATGTTTTGTTTCAGCATACATTGTGTACATCCTAAATAATGTTCCTGCAAATAATGCTGCTTCTTCTCCACCAGCACCTGCTCTAATTTCACATATAATGTTTTTGTCATCATCTGGGTCTTTTGGAATTAATAAAAATTTTAATTCTTCTTCTAGTTTTGGCAATTTTTCTTTATTATCATAAAATTCTATTTCAGCTAGTTCCCTAAGTTCTTTGTCTTCCATCATTTCTTTAGCTTCTTCCATTGCTTCTTTTGCTTTTTTATATTCTCTAAATTTTAATACGATATCTTCTATGCTTGCATGTTCCTTCATAGCTTTTTGCCACTCTGTTTGATTAGATATTATTTCTGGGTCACTAATCATTTTTGTTAATTCTTCATATCTTTTTTCTACAGCTTCTAATTTTTCAAACATAAATATTCTCCTTTTTTTTAATACTTTTTTTATTATACTACAATTTCATAGTGTTTACAAGTATTTTTCATTTTTCTATAACTCTATATAATTATAGTTAGTACCTATTTGATTTAAAATATTTTTTTCTCTACCTGTACAACTAAAAATAATTATTTGTCTATTTTTGAATTGATTACTTAAATACATTAATATATTTTTTAATCTATTATCATCATAAAAAGCAAAAGCCTCATCTAGTAAAATTGGTATAATTTCTTCTGATAAATCATCTATCATTGAAAGTCTTAATGACAAGTATAATTGGTCAATTGTACCGATACTTAGCCTATTTACTGGCACATAATCACCATTTTCTAGTTCTAATATTAATCCATCATTTTCATTAAACATTGCTTTATTATATTTTCCATCTGTGATTTTAGAAATATTCATAGATAAATTTTCGGTAAATTTAGGTGTTACAGAATTTTTCATTTTTTCGTAAACTTCTTCTAATACATCTTTTGCTAAATTCATACTGAAATTTAAATCTTCTATATCTCTCATTTTATTAGAATAATTAACTAACTCCTCTTCTATTTTTGACAAATTATCTAGTTGAGGTTCAATATTTCTTTTATCTAGGTCTAATGTATGTAATTTTAATTTTTTGTCATTAATTTCTTTATTATTTTTTCCGATTTCATAATTTATAGTATTTAAATCATTTAAATTTAAATAGTACGAAATTTTACTATTATCAATTTTATTTTCATAATTGTTTTTTATTTTTTGATTTTCTAAATCTTTTTTAATATCTAAATCTTTTTTTATTTTATCTAATTCATTTTGTAAATTTTCTTGATTTTCTTCAAGTATTTTTTTCTCATTTTCTAAATTAATTAATTGTGAATTTAATTTATTAGAATTATTTTTATTTATTTTTTCTTCTTTTTTTATTTTTTTATTTTTATTAATAATTGAAATTAAATAAAAAGCTAAATACATAGGTATTGTAAGAAGAAAAATATATTTAAAATATTTATTTTGTACAAAAATAAATTGCAAAATATTAATTAATATTAAAAATAAAAAAATGATATTTAATTTTTTATTATTTTTATTTTGCTTTAAATTATTTTCTTTGCTGTTTTTAAAATTATTTTTTACATCATTTATTTGAGTGTTTAATAAATTAATTTTTTCTAAATTATGTTTTTTTATATCTTCTTTTATATTTAATTTTTCATTTTCTATTTTTTGACTCTCTTTATATATTTTAATATCTTGAAGAATATTTCCTTGTTTTTCTAATATTGAAATTTCATCATTTATTAATTTTTCATCTTCTTCATATTTATATTTAAAGTTTTTATATTGTTCTAAATCCTGTTTTTCCTTTTCTAACTCTTGTAATCTTTTCTTTACTATGTTTATTGGCTTTTCTCTTGTTCTATCTGTTCCTACCTCATCTAGTTGCCTTCTATTTATTCTATCTATAACTCTTTTAAAAGATGTACTATCATCTCCTGTTTGTGCTAAATTAGCTATTTTTTGTATCAACATATTTTGTGCTTGATTTTCTAATTTAACTTCTGATTGATTTATTGCAAGTGTTGATAAAAATAATTCTTCATCTATTTTAGTTTGCTCATAAAAAAATTCATTTCCCTTATTTTTATCTATATTAAATTCTTTTGATATATCTTCCATATTAGAATTAAATATTTTTGGATTTTTTTTACGAAAATCTCTAAACACTTCATATATTTCGCCATTATCTAATTCATATTTTATTCTTCCAGAAAATTCTTCTCCCACCCAAGGCTGATATTTATCATAGTTCGATACTTCTTTTCCTTTTTTATTTTTAGATATTCCATAAAAAGAATTTATAATAAAATTAATTAATGTGGATTTTCCTGATTCATTTTGTCCATATATTAAATTTATTCCATTATCTATATTAATTTCTTTATCTTTTAATTTTCCATAAGAATTTATTTTTAATTGATTTATTTTCAAAATATGCCTCCTTTAATTATTCTAATGCTTCCATTCCTATTTCAATTGCCTTCTCTATTTTTATTTTATCCTCTTCTGTGATTACTTCATTTTTTAGTTTATCTAACATTTTCTTTGCGAATAATCCTTTTAAAGTAGTTTCGTTTGATAATTGTTCTAAATTATAATTTATTTTAGTTTTATTTTTTATTTTTATTATTTTTTGATTTGAAATTAATTTATATAATTCATATACATTTATTTCAAAATTTCTTTTTCCAACTAAAATAATTTCAATTAGCTCTTTTTCATCAAAATTCAATTCATCTATTTTTTCAATTAATTCTTCTTTAGAAATGATATCTGATATATCTATTTCTTCTAATTTAAACTCAATTTCGGCTAATGGAATAAAATCTAATTTAATATTGTCTTTTTCTAAATCTCCAACTATCATCCCATGTTTTCCTAATTCATCAAATCCGCCGAGCTATCATAGACCCTGGATACACTATTCTTTGATTTTCTTCTTCATTATAATATAATTTATGAATATGTCCAAGTGCAACATAGTCAAAGCCTTTTGATTTTAGCATATTACGTGTTATTGGATTATATTCACTATTTTCTATTGTTCCACCATCTAAAGAACCATGTACAACAAATATATTTAATTTACTAGGATTATCTATATTAAATTCTTCTATTCCACAATTTTTACAATAAAAGTTATCAAATCCATATCCATATATATTTGCATCTTCTAACTCTACTTTTTCTATATTCGAGCTAAATATTTTTACATTTTCACTCCAAGTAAATTGATAATAGTAAGATTTTTTTACATAAGGGTCATGGTTTCCAGGTGCAATAAATATTTTTGTTTTTGGAATTTCTTTAAACAAATTATTAATGTAATCTATTGTTGATTTTTTAACATATTTTTGTTCATATAAATCTCCAGATATAAATAAATATTTTATATTATTTTCTTTTATATAATCTATAACTTTTTTAAACACTTTTCTTTGTTCTAATCTTATTAGGTCTCCTAAACCCTCTTTGTCAGAAAGATTTACAAAAGGTCCATCAAAGTGCATATCTGCTATATGTACAAATTTCATTTTTTCCTCCTTGCGTTAGTTTTATATGCTTTACTATACAATAAATTCTTTTAAAAAACAAGCGAACAGAGTAATAGAAAAGATAGCTATTTATAAAGCTATCTTAAAAAATATTTATAACACTTATATTGTGTCAATCATCTTTCTAATTCTTCTATTTCTTCCTTTGTTAATTTTGTAATTTCTATTATTAGCTCTGTTGAACAGTCTTTTTTTCTCATTTCTTTTATTATTTCTATATTTCTTCTTTTTTCTGCTTCTTTTATAACTTCATTTTTTTGTTTTGCCATTTCTATTTTGCCCCTATCTTCTCCATCAATGAGTGCTAACCATTGATTTAGCTTATTATTCATATCTGGATTTGACTTTCTAAATTTTGGTAATTGAATATAATATTCTTTCATTATACTATTTATCTGATAGTCTCTATGATTATTTAATACTTTTACTGTATCTAATATATATTCATCAAATCCAAATAGATTATAATTTAATATATATATTGAAACAACTTCCTTTGCTTCTTTATAATCCTTTCCTCTTTGAAAATATCTTGATATTGTTTTTGCTTCATATATATCATTTCTTTGTTCTATGTTTTTTTAATTTTTCATTTGCATTTCAATATTTACTATCATACCATCATTTAAAATTGCTTGTATATCTAGTCTACCACCTTTTTCCCTAAGGCTTAATTGTTCTAGATTTACTTCTTTTTGTACTGTTATATCTGTTATTTCTATTTCTAATATAGAACTTAAAAAATCCATTAGATACTTCTCATTTTCTTTTTTACTAAAAAATGCTTTAAATATTATATCATTTTTTAGTTTGGCTTTTTACTGGTATGTATTTTTGATAGTTTTTCTGTCATTCATTCCTCCTCTATTATAACAACTACTTTTACAAATTTTAAGTATTTATTATAACTTTTTGATAAATATTTTCTATTAAGTTAATTAGTACTTTTAATTATTGTTGTAAACTCCTACCTCCTTTTCATTAATTTTTGATTTTGTTTTCTTTGATTTTATTCGAAATAAATTTTGATTTAACTATTAAGATAAATTCTTGAAATAAATCTTTTTATGAATTTTAATATAAATATATATTTAAAAGCACTAAATGTGCTAAATAGAATATTCTATTTATATCACATTTTTTGCTTTTTGTAAACATAATTTATATAATTTTATTAATTTATTTTTCGAGAGACAGTGGGGACAGTCTTCATTTGTCTCGTCTTTTTTGTCGTATTTTGTTGAAAATAACCTAGTATGTTTTTAGTATATGCTTCCTTAGTTTATAGTAATATATTTATTAAAATAATGTGATGCGCAGTTGGGAGGAAAATTATTTATACAGATTAACTAGATCAACTTTTCTAACTTTGATATTATAAATAAATTCGTTTATATGATAATTCCGACCAGCAAAGAACGCTATTTTAATAAATATATTACTATAAAGTTGAATAACATATAAAAAATTAAATCTTTAATGGCATTTCAACAAAATACGACAAAAAAGACGAGACAAATGAGGACTGTCCCCACTGTCTCACATTTTAAATGAAGCAACATATCCTCCTAGGGATTTAGCCTTTTCCCTTAACACTTCATTTTCTTCATTTACATAGATTTCTGCTTTAGCTTTTCCATTTTTTGCTTCTTGAACTAGATTAGAAACTGCTGAATTTCCATCAAATGCAATTACAATTGAATTTCTTCTTTCAAATATTTCATAATTAAAACTTTTATAAATCCCAAGTCCAAATGTTTCTGTTGAAATACGCACTCCATCTATATCCTCTGTTAATATTAGATTTCTGACTCTTTCTGATATAAATTTAGGAACAATTGCATAAATTTCAAACTTTTTATTCATCTCTTTAGAAATGTCAACTATTGCTCTTTCATAGCCTTCCATTTTATATCCAATTACGAAAAAGTACTTTTCATTATCTACGTTTTTAATTATTTTCTTTAATATATTGATACCTTCATCAGTTACAATTGTTTTTCTTCCCTTAGAGTTAAAACTACCACCAGCTATAATAATAGGAGTCTTGTTTTCTGGAAGTTGTATTATTTTATCTTTTAATACTTTTTCTGCTTCCAGATAATAACTTAATTTCATAGTAACTTTGGCATTTTGACTTTGTTTTATATTTTTGTTTTCTAAATCTAAAATAAATTCTCTTAAAGTTTTTTCTCCTAAAAGTTTTGAAAACTTCTTACTTTTTTCTATAAAGTATTTTTCTGAACAATTTATAATTTCATCTTCTACTTTTCTCATCTTTAAAAAGTCATCATCCGTAAGTCCCAATAAGTTTTGCAATGCTAATTGTTCATCTATATTATCTGTCCCATACATACCACATCCATCAGTACCTTGCACACATCTAACTCCATCTTTTAAATATCTTTTTAGTGGATGATTCTCTAGTACGTTTAAATTATTTAATCTTACATTTGATGTTAGCTGAAATTCTAATATTGCATTTGATTTTTTTAGATTTTTTATTAATTGTTTTCCCTCTTCTGCATCTAAATCAGGTGTGTAAAGTCCATGACCAATTCTTACAGTTGGAATTTTTCTTCCCTTAGGGGTAGCTTCTATTACAGTCTCAATTGCTTTTGATACATTTTCTCTTAAACTATCATTTTCTCCAGCATGAATTCTGATTGTAAAATTTTCATCTTCTTCTACAACATACTCAACAAGTTCTTCTATTACTGATTTTAATTCTGTAATATCATTAATTTCTTCTCCAATAAAGTCACTCCCAACAACATAAGGGCTTTTAGCAACTGCTTTCAATACATCTACGTTTTCTCTTAAATAATTTTCACTTGTTATTTGGTCTTTTATGATTGTTAAAGGAATTCTTCTAATTCCAACCAAAAATCTAATTTTTACTCCTGTTTCTTCTTCTATTTTTGGCATAACTTCATGTATCTCTTCAAGATAAAGGACTGCAGGTTCTCCAATTTTAACTAGCTCTGTATCAGCTATTTCTATATATCTTATACCCTTATCTCTATTCGCCCTTGCTATCCATAGTAACTTGTCTTGTCTTAACGAATTATTTTCATATCTATTTCCTTTTTTGTGGTCATCTAGCATTTGTTTAACATATAAAACAATATCTCTTTCAGGTATTTTATCAACATTTTGTAATCTTATTTTTTCTTCTGACTCTTTTCCTTTTGCAAAAACATATCTATAAAGATAGGCTTTTTCTAAGTTTGTAAAAACTGCTTGTCCATCTTTTAGTATTGTAAGACTATTTCTGATTTTTGAAATATTATATTCTGCATTTTCTATATTATTTAATATTAAGTCTGCAAAATTTATAAAAGTATTATCATCAATTCTTCTTATTAAATATTTTCCTGTTAATGTAGAATCTTTAAACAATTTTTCAATTTCTTCTCTTTGTTTATAAATTTTATCTTGTTGATTTTTTGTTATTTTTAAATCTAATTTTTTTATGTAATAAAGAGGATATCGAATTTGATGTGCAATTCCTAATGCTATTAAAATATCTGGATTTAGATTAGCATTCATATGTGTATGTAAATCTGTTCTAAATTTACATTTTTTCAAAATATATGATTTTATAATTGTTTTTTCAATTGGTAATTTATAATCTTTTGTTTGAGACATTAATGTTTTAGAAATTGCAGGAATAGTAGCTTTTACATCAATTTTTCCATCTAAATAAATATTGGCAATTTTAATTCCACCAAGTCTAAAAATGTATACGCCTTCATTAGCTCCATTAATACTTTCAGATATTTTTCCTTGTATAATTTTCATATCATTTTCATTTTTAATTGTTTCTACCTTACACAATTTTGCTAAATTTGTTATTAGATTTCCTGTATTATGGTTAGGCGTTTCTAATATATATAGTAGCTCATCTTCATTTATTCTGTACAAATTAACTACTATATCTTTTTCCTTGTCCAAATAAAATTTACCAAATAATTCTTTCATTTTATCCTCCTTTGTCCCAAAAGGGACGTTTACTTGTGGGACATTAATTTTTTAAAAATGTCCCAATGGTAAACGTCCCTTTTGGGACATTAATCATCATCTAATGGTCCAAATAGTTCATCAAATTTAGCCTCTAGTTCTTTTTGTAAATCATAAGTTTCTTCTGGTTCAGCAGAAGTTGGTATTTCATCATCTAAATCAAATAGGTTTAAAGAATCTTCCTCTTCTACTGGTTTTTCTAAAATTTCCTTATTTTCTGGTTTTATTTCATTAATTTTATTTTCTTCTTTTTTATCATCTATGTCATCAAATAAATCATCTAATGATTCAATGTCTAAATTGCTTAATTCTTTTTCATCTTTTTCTTCAACATAAGGATTATATGGATTATATTTTCTCCATGTTCCTCTGTCGATTTCACCAATATCATTGTGGCTAATTTCTTCTCTTGCTAGTTCTTTTGCCATTGGATGTTTAAAATAGTAAAATTTATTTGCTTTAACTGGTTTTATACCTTTTTCAAATATTATACATAAGTCATTATCTAGTCTTCTTAATTCATCTGGTGTCATAAGTGCTCTTGCCATAACTTGGTCTGATAAGCTTTTTCCTGTTCTATGGTTTTGTCTGTCTTTATTTATTGATATACTATCTCTTCCAATTGTTTTCTCTCCTAATTGTTTTGAGAAATATTCTACTGTTTTGAATGAGTTACTTCCTAAAAATACGTGTGTATCACAGTTACCCATGATTGTTTCATAAGATTTTTCATATACTGCTTCTAATTGGTCAATATTTTGAAGAATTACACTAAATGATATTCCTCTACTTCTTGATGTTGATATTTTTTTATCAAAGTCAGGTATTTTTCCAATATTAGCAAACTCGTCTAATATAAAATATGTTCTTTCTTTTAATTTTCCACCATTTTTGTCAGCAAAGTCATATAATTGTTGTATCATTTGTGAGAAGAATATTGTAAGTAAGAAGTCATAAGCTGTATGTGTATCTGATGATATAACATATACTGCTGTTTTTTTGCTTCCTATTTCTTCAAAGTCTATTGTGTCTGTTGATGTTAATTCTGCTATATCTTTTGAGTCGAATTTTCCTAATTTTGATTGTAATGAGCTTAGAATAGAACCATAAGTTTTTTCTGGTGCTATTTCTATTGATTTATAATACATTCTAGCTGGATGGTCATAAGGTAATTGATTTATTAAGTCTGAAAGTAAGTTACTTCCTCCATTTTTGTTTGCGGCTCTAACTAATTCAGCACAACTTGCTAAGTTTTGTTCTTCTTCTGGTCTTGTTGCTATTAAATAGTAGATTAGTGCTTTTAATAACATTTCTGCCATGTCATCCCAATATGGGTCAGAACCACTTTCTGTTTTTTGCCCTTTTACTACTGTATTTGCTATAACATCAACATCTAATTCTGATGATATATGCATTAATGGGTTATATCCATCACTATATTGTGGTCTTACTAAGTTTAATACTTTAATTTCATATCCTTGTGATTTTAAGTATCCTGCTGTTCTGTCATATAGTTCTCCTTTAGGGTCTGTAAATACGTAAGACCCTAAACATTGGTATGCATTTGGTATTGAGTATGATGCAGATTTACCAGAACCTGAACCGTCCTACTACTAATACATTGACATTTCCTCTTTTATCAAGTGGTAAATAATTGTCTTCTGCTAAAATAATTCCTTTATTTCTGCTAAGTATTTCGTACTGTTCTCCTCTTTTACTCCAATCACTTGAACCATGTTCAAAGTCTGTAAATTCGTTTTTAGGAGCTGCTTTTGCAAATCCTATGAAAAATACTACTAAGTAAAATATCGTAAATACCATTAGAAATGAAATAAAGTTGTGTAATGCTCCATTTGCAAAGATTCCACCTAGTGTTGCAAATGGGTGTACTATATTTGCTGATATTTGATTTATAAATGTGTCTAATGCAAATTTCCCATCTTGTTGTGCCTGGAATGCACTATATGAAAAAGGTGCAACAAATACTATGACTAATAATATCCATAGTATTGCGCACACTATAAAGTTTTTTCTATTTCTTCTTATTGTTCCTTCTATTTTGTAGTTCATAATTATATTTCACCTACTATCTTTTGTAATTATCCTATTTCCCTATCACTGCTTTTTTGCTTACTTTTCTTATATTCTTCAATATTTGTAGTTTTATTTCTAGCTTCGATTTTATCTCTTTTACTATCAAAATCAACAATATTAGGCTTACCGCCATCATAAGCTTTTAATGTTGAACCCTTATCTAAATGTATACTTAAATCTACTATTTTTACTCCCTTTTCTGAAGCTTTTAATTCAAATTTTTCCTTTTCAACTATTGTGTTAATATCAGTACCTACTATAGTGAATTTATCATCTTTTCCTGCAGGTTTAAATTTTACTACTTTTGATTTATTCGCCATTTGGCTTCTCCTCCTTATTCACCATCTCTTATTTCAAATGCGAAATAAGATTTGTATGGTTTAAGTTTACATTTTCCCATAATTTCATTTGTATTTTCATCAAAGTAAAGTGTTGGCTTTACCTCTTCTGTAGTCTGTGGGTCTATAATTGATATTGGTCTCTTTAAATTTGGAGTGTATCTAAATTCTTTATATTCTGATTCATCTTCAGAATATATAGTCGTGAATTTAAATGGTGTTGGTTTTTTTGTTATTTTTACTTCATCTCCTAACAAAAGTCCTGTATTTATAACAACTTTGTCCTCACCAAAAGATAATATAACTAATTTGTTTCCATCTTTAGATGGATTTTCTACATAAAAAGTTTTTTTATTGAAATCTCCTCTTATTTCTTCAATATGGTCTAATCTTTCTACCGTATATTTTGGATATTCCTTTAAAAATTCCTTTTCTGTTTTGTTTACTTGATATATAACAGTATTTACTCCTTTTGGATCTGTTATGCTAAAATGTTTTCCTTGTATATTATCCATTTTACACCTCACCTCTATGTTTCA
Source organism: uncultured Clostridium sp. (assembly GCA_948441945.1). GTDB lineage: Bacteria > Bacillota > Clostridia > TANB77 > CAG-508 > CAG-269. The sequence goes on from CAOJQV010000019.1 coordinate 25,643, forward strand.
ATCCATAGTTCATCTTTTGTTACATCACTAACTATTATTATAGCTAAATTTTAGGCTTTTGTCAATAGTTTTTTATGTAAATAAATTATTTTTCTCTTGGATTGAAATTTGACATTTCTTTTAATTTATTGAACATTTCTTGCTCATCTAATTCTAAGTTTTTTGGAACCATTATTTTTACTTCTGCTACTAGGTTTCCTCTTCCGCCTTTTCCATCTTTATATCCTTTATTTGGTATTTTTATTTTTTCTCCGCTTTGTATACCTTGTGGTACAAAAACTTTAGTTTCTCCATCTATTGTTGGTATATTAATTTTTGCTCCTAACGCTGCCTCCCATGGTGAAAGTTTAAGGTATGTGCATAAATCACTTCCATATAATTTGAAATTTGGATTGTCTTCAATATCTATCTTTATAAATAAATCTCCACTTTTTCCGCCACCTGTGCCTTTTTTGCCTTGTCCTATAAGTCTAATTTTTTCTCCATTTCTTATTCCTTCTGGAATTTTTATAGAAAATGTTTTCATTTTTCCTTCTAATGTTCTTAGAGAAATTTTCTTTTCTAAACCATAAAATGCATCTTCTAAACTTACTTTTATTTCAGTTTGAATATTTTCTCCTTTAGTTGGTTTTTTCATTTCTTTTTCTTTTGGTTCTGTTTCTATATTTCCTAAAAACATTTCAAATATGTTTTTACCTTTTATTTTTTGATAATTTTTTGTATTGTTTCTTGAGTTCCATATTCTATCATATTTCCTTTTTGTTGTTGGATTTGATAGTGTTCTATATGCTTCGTTAATATCTTTTATTCTTTCTTCTGCTAAAACGTCTCCTACATTTAAGTCTGGATGATATTTCTTGGCTGCTAGTCTATAAGCAGATTTTATTTCTTCTATTGAAACTCTACTTGTGCTTAAATCAAGTATTTTATAATAATCTTTATATTTCATTTAACATCCTCCCGAAAATAGGTAATAGTATTATATCACAAAATTAAAAAAAATCCATATTTTTTATGGATTTTTTTATGGATTTTTTATTCTTCAGCCAAAGAAATCAACTTATTCAATAATTCAGTATAAGGAATCCCACTATGTTCAAACATCATTGGATACATACTAATATTTGTAAAACCTGGTAATGTATTGATTTCATTAATATAAACTTTTTCCGTTCCTTCTTCTACAAAGAAATCAACCCTTGCAAGACCTTTACCATCTATTGCTTTAAATGCTTTTTTAGCTAATTTTCGTATTTCTTCCGATTTTTCATCTGATATTTCTGCTGGAATAACAGTTCTGGACTCGTTATTATTATATTTTGCATCATAACTATAAAATTCATCTGCTGCTTTAACTTCTCCTGTGCAAGAAGAAATAACATCATTATTTCCTAGAACTGCACATTCTATTTCTTTTCCAACTATACCTTGCTCAACTAATATTTTAGAATCAAATTCTGACGCATATTCTATTGCATCTTTTAATTCTTTTATGTCATTTGCTTTTTTAACTCCAACACTTGAACCCGAATTAGAAGGTTTTACAAATACAGGATATTTTAAATTCTGGCTGATTTTATTTGTTATTTCATCTAATTCCAAAGTATGTTCATTAAATTCTGCATCAATATATATGTAATTCTCATTTATTTTTCTAATATAGCAATATGGAGTTTGTGGTATTTGTGCTTTTTCAAATACTATTTTTGAATAGACTTTATCCATCCCAACACTTGATGCTAATACTCCACATCCAACATAAGGTATTTTTAGTAATTCTAAAAGTCCTTGTATTGTTCCATCTTCTCCATATAATCCATGTAATACAGGGAAAACAACATCTAATTTTTTTAAATATTCTACTATATTATTAATTATAACTTTATCCTCTAGCTCTTCTCCTATTTTTTCTTTATTTTCTATATTTTGAACTTCAAACCATTTCCCTTGTTTATCAATATAAATTATATAAATGTTGTATTTCTCTTTATCTAAATTTTTAATAACTGACATTCCTGACATCCAAGAAACTTCATTTTCTGTTGACATTCCACCTAATATAATTCCTAAATTTTTCATACCGTCATACCTCTTTCTTCTTTTATTAGAGATTCAGCAATCTCAAAAAATTTCATTCCATTTGATGCTTTAAATAAAATTGCATCTTCACTTTTCCATATATTCTTTATTTTTTGTTCTATCTCATCTTTTGTATTAAAATAATATATTTGTTCTTCTTTCATACCACTTCTCTTTGCTTCTTCTATAATATATTTTGAATATTCTCCAGAACAAATTAAAATATCTATTTTATTTTCTGATACCTCTTTTCCTACCTTTTGATGTAGTTCTTGTGCAAATTTTCCTAATTCTAGCATATCTCCTAAAACAGCTATCTTTCTTTCACATTTTAAATCTTTTAGATATTTTAATGATGCTTGCATTGATTCAAGACTTGCATTATAGCTATCATTTATAATTGTAACACCATTTTCTAATTTAGTAATATCCATCCTCTTTTTGGTTAATTCAAAACTTTCAATGCCATGTTTTATTTGAGTATTGTTCAATCCTAATATTTTTCCTACCATAATAGATGCTAATGCATTATATACAAAATGAATTCCTCCTACTGGAACTTTTATTTTTACATTTTCTCCATCTATGTTACAAATGAATTTGCTTTCTTCTTCAGTTCTCATTATATTTTGTGCCATAATATCTGATTGATTTTCAATACCATAAGTGTAAATTTTTATGTTTTCATCACTATTTTCTAAATAAAATTTATGTAATAAGTCATTATCATTATTAATAATAAGTATTTTTTGTTCCATCCCATCAAGTATTTCTAGTTTAGCTTTTAATATATTCTCTCTTGAGCCTAGATTTCCAATATGTGATGTTCCTATATTTGTAATTAATGCAATTGATGGTTTGGCAACTTTTGATAGTTTGCTAATTGCTCCCATTTGGTTCATCCCTAGCTCAATTACAGCAGCTTCTTGATTTTCTAAATTAAATAATGTAAATGGTAATCCTATTTCTCCATTTAAATTGCCTTGAGTTTTTAAAGTGTTAAATTTTTGAGATACGACATTTGCAACTATATCTTTTGTGCTAGTTTTTCCTACGCTTCCTGTTATACCTACTAATGTAAATTGATTAGACATATTTTTTCTTTTATATTCTGCTAAGTCTAAAATAGCTTGCATAGTACTTTTAACTAAAATTATATTTTTATTGTTAAAAACTTGTAAGTCTTCTTTTGAATAATCACATTCCTCCAAAATTACTATTTTAGCACCATTCTCAAAAGCTTCTCTCCATAGTAAGTTGCCATTAAAATTTTCTCCTTTTATTCCTATATATGTATCTCCTAGTTTTATTGTTCTTGTATCTCTAGAAAATTTATTACTCTCATCTTCTAAGTTACCTATTATTAGTTCTCCTTTAGTTATTTCTAAGATTTCTTTTACTTTCACACAATCACCTCTTGTTTTATACTAATACATTATATTCTATTTTTTTATTTTTGGCAATGTTCCAAAAATAACCTTTTCTTATTATATATTAAAGAGGGATTCTAAGACCAGGTCTCTAAATCCCTCTTTATATTATATTATATTATATTATATTATATTTTATCAATTATTTTTTCGATTTCTTTTTCATCTAATTTTGTTATTTTAGATATTAGACTTATTGGCAGTTGTTCATTTAACATATTTTTGATTATATTTTGTTTTTCTACTTTTGCTTCTTCTCTTGCTTCTTTTCTGCCTTCTTTTCTGCCTAATATCCTCTCTCTTTTTCTCTCTTCTATTATTGTATCTACTATTGCTAACATACTATCATCCC
>CAOJQV010000020.1 GCA_948441945.1 uncultured Clostridium sp.
TTTTTATTGCACAAAAAAATATTTTTTTTTTTGTAAAATTTTTTTTTCCCTTCTGGGGCCCTGGGGGGTGGTTTATTTTTCCCACATTCATTCATTAAAATGTGCCAAAAAGACACGTCCCCAATGGCACATTATAATATAATTTTATTTCCTGGAATATCTCTACTTGCAACTCCCAATTTTATTGAACTTTCATCAAGTTGATTTGATATAATTTCATCTACAACAGTTTTATATGCAAGTTCAGGAAAGTTACTTTCTTTACTTAAATGACCAAGTAACGCCTGTTTTAGACCACTTTTCATTAAATGTGAAATTGTTTTACCAGCTGTTTCGTTTGAAAGATGTCCCATATTTCCTGCTATCCTTACTTTTAAAGGATAAGGATAGTGACAAAATTTTAAAACTTCTGGGTCATAATTTGATTCTAGTAAAATAAAAATACTGTCTTCTAAATTTTTTATTATACCATTTGTCATATTTCCAATATCAGTAGCTATACTAATTTTTTTATTATCTTTGAAAATATTAAAGCCACAAGGGTTTGCTGCATCATGTGGAATAGAAAATGGTTTTATTTTTAAATCACCAATTTCAAATTTTTCTTCTATTTTAATTATTTTAATATTTTTATCATCGATTTTTTCTTTTTGTTTTGGCATAGCATCTAATGTTTTTTGATTGACAAATACAGGTAGGTTATATTTTTTTGCAAAAGTTCCTAAACCTTGTACATGGTCAGTATGTTCATGTGTAATTAAAATTCCATCTAGATAAGATGGATTAATATTTATATTTTCTAATGCTGTTTCTATTTTTTTACTACTAACACCTGCATCTACTAATATTTTTGTATTTTCAGTTTCTACAAATAAACTATTGCCACTACTGCCACTATATAAACTACAAAAATTTAACATGTCTAATTATTCCTTTAATTACTCAATTACTCTTTTAATATTAGCACCGATTTTTCTGAATTTTTCTTCTATATTTTCATAACCTCTATCAATATGCTCTAAATTATATATTTCAGTTACTCCATTTGCAGAAATTCCAGCTATAATTAATGCAGCACCAGCTCTTAAATCTGTTGAATAAACTGGAGCTCCAAATAATTCGTCTACTCCTTCAAAGATAGCAGATTTTCCTTGAGCGGTTATATTTGCACCCATTTTATTTAGTTCTGCTGTATATTGGAATCTTGATTCCCATATACTTTCATTTATTATACTTGTTCCATTTGCGGTTGCTAAAACTACACCCATTTGAGGTTGCATATCAGTTGGAAATCCAGGATATGGTAGTGTTTTTATATTTGCTTTATTAGGTCTTTTTGTATACCAAACTCTAATACTATCTCCATTGTCTTCTACATTTCCTCCAATTTCTAAAATTTTAGCAGTAATACATTCTAAATGCTTTGTAATACAATTTTTTATTAATAAATCTCCCTTTGAAGCCATAGCTGCAAGCATAAAAGTTCCAGCTTCTATTTGGTCTGGCACAACAGAATAAGTTGTATCACCATGCAATTTCTCAACTCCATTAATTTTTATTACATCTGTACCAGCACCTCTAATATCTGCTCCCATTGTATTTAAAAAGTTTGCAACATCAACAATGTGAGGTTCTTTTGCAGCATTGTCAATAACTGTTGTTCCTTTAGCTAAAACAGCAGCTAGCATAACATTAATTGTAGCTCCAACAGAAACAACATCCATATAAATAGATGTTCCAGTTAAACAATTTGCTTTTGCTGTAATAGTTCCTTTACCAACTTCTACATTTGCTCCTAATAGCTCAAAACCTTTTATATGTTGGTCAATTGGTCTTGCCCCTAATTTACATCCACCTGGCATTCCTACTTCAATTTCTCCAGTTCTTCCAAGCATACTTCCAATTAAATAATAAGATGCTCTAAATTTACTTGTTAAATCTAAAGGTGCTTGTGTTGTTGTAATATTTCTTGTATCTATTGTAATTTCATTTGGTGTGTTCCATGTAATTTTTGCACCCATTTCTTCTAATATATTACAAAGAATTTGTACATCACTTATATTAGGAAGATTATTAATAGTACAAATTCCATCTATTAATAGAGTTGCTGGTAATATAGCAACTGCTGCATTTTTTGCTCCATTTATTTCTACTTCACCTTTTAAAGGTGTTGGACCTGTTATTACTAATTTTTCCAATTATATTCCCCCTGAGTATTTTTTATATTATAAAATATATCATAAAGAATGGAGTTGTGCAAGAGTATTTAAAAATTAACTTATTGTAAAAAAATCCCAGGTGAATGGCAATTATATACCAAAAGAACCTAGGAAAAAGATAATATTAGTTTTTTGCCGTTAATAGTCCATTATTAGCAAACAATTCAATTAATTTAAATTTAAATCTTATCTCATTATCTGAATTATTAGATATAATAGAATATTCTTCTTCAGATAATACATCTTGAAGTTCTTCTTTAGAGTCATCTGGAACAATACCTGAGGAAACATCTACAAAGCAAAGAGATGGGAACATTACACACCACCAATTTTTTCCTTCTGCTTCGCCAATTTCTACTCTTAATGCGTCATATAATCCTGCAGGTAAAGTAATATCACCATATTTTTTAGTTGGAAATTCAAAGTTTCCAATTTTAATTTTTACTGTGTAATTATATCCTTTATCCTTAATTGTTGATAAGGCTACTTGTTTAAATTCTTCTTGATGTTCAGCTACAATTTTAATTGCTTCATCTTTTGAAGAACAGTTTGAACAAATACCATTCATATAATTTAATAAAGCATCACGTACTTGATATTTTAAATTTTGGTCTTCATCACTATCACTATTTGCTATAACATGCAAACGGAAAACACTATCGCTAATATTATTTGAAACAGCTTGAGCATAGCTAAATGCACAAACAGTCGTATATAAAAATAATAATAAGCTTAAAATAATTATAATTCCTAATTTGGAATTTTTAATAGAATTTAAAAATTTTTTCATATGTTACCTCCAAAAAACACTTTTTACAAAATATTCTTTAAATTCATTATTTACCATTTTTATAAAAATATACATATGAAATATTTCTGAAATATTTTTGAAATAATATTGACATATTCAAAAATAACTGGTAAAATTTACCAGTACACAAGTTACGGAACACTAAAGAAAAACAGTTTATTTCTAAATTTGAAAGGATGATAACTAATGAAAACGAAAGAAAAGTTATGTTTATTTTTTGCAAGTGACTATCATTTTGAGATGATAAGTTTACCTTATATTAATAAGGAGCTAAAGAAGGATAAAAATGTAGTAATTATAAGTGAAAATGATTTAAATAATACATTAAATACAGTATTAGATAGAGTAAATTTAAAACCAGAAGATAGAGAAAGAATAGTAAAAATAGACTGGAATAATAATAATTTAAATAAAATTAAAGAAATAAATAATAAAGAAACAATTATATTTATAAAAGGAAAAGAGAACTATATAAATAATATCAATAAAGATATTGATAATTTAGATTTTGAAAAAAGTACAAAAATAGTAAATTGCTATGATATTAATGAGGTAGAAAACAATATAAAAGAAATCGCAAAAGGATATTCTGAGGTATTATCTACATCTGGTGTGGAAAAATTGTTATAAAAACTATTGATAATTTTTTATGAATGTTATATAAATATGTAAGACATAATATAAAACATTTCATGAAAGGATGAATAATATGATTAATACACTAGATGAAGTTAAATTTGTACTAAAAAAATATAATCAAGAACACTTGTTAAATGGATATGATAAATTACAAGAAAAAGATAAAAAAGAGTTACTTGAACAAATATCAAATATAGATTTTGAATTAATTAATAGTTTATACAACAATACAAAAAAGGAAGATATACAACATAATGATGCGATAGAGCCTATAGAATATTTGGATAAATACAAATTAAATGATAAATATAAATATTATGAAGATATTGGAAAAAAATCAATAAAAAATGGTAAGCTTGCAGCCGTTACAATGGCAGGTGGACAAGGAACAAGACTTGGACATGAAGGGCCAAAAGGAACTTATGATATTGGATTAGATTCTCATAAATCATTATTTGAATTACTTGCAGACTACTTAAAACAAGAAGGCGAAAAGTATGGAGTTGTAATACCATGGTTTATTATGACAAGTCGTGAGAATAATAATCAGACATTAGAATTTTTCGAAAAAAATAAATATTTTGGATATAAAAAAGATAGAGATTTATTTTTCTTTGTCCAGAATGAACTTCCAATGATAGATACAGAAGGAAAGATTTTGATTGGAGAAGATGGACTTATAAAATTAGCTGCCGATGGACATGGAGGAATTTACGAGTCACTCGTAAAAAGTGGAATGACAGAGAAAATGAGACAATTAAATATAGAATGGGTATTTATTGGTGGAGTTGATAACTGTCTAGTAAAAATGGTAGACCCAGTTTTGATGGGGACTGCTATTGATAAAAATGTTACAGTAGCGTGTAAGTCAATAGTAAAAGCAAAGCCAGAAGAAAAAGTAGGAGTTTTTTGTAAAAGAAATGGAAGACCAAGTGTTATTGAATATTCTGAAATTTCTGAAGATATGGCAAAAGCTGTTGATGAAAATGGAGAACTTTTATATGGAGAATCACATATACTTTGCAATTTGTTTAAGATAGAAGCAATTGAAAGAATGGGAAAAACTCCATTACCATACCATAGTGCATTTAAAAAGACAAAATACATTAATAAAGATGGAGAATTAGTTGTTCCAAACTCTCCAAATGCTTATAAATTTGAAGCATTTTTATTTGATGCTTTTGGTGAAATTGATGATATGGTAATTTTAAGAGTTAAAAGAGAAGAAGAATTTGCACCAGTAAAAAATTCAGATGATGCAAAAGTAGATTGCCCAAGTACAGCAAGGGATTTATATGAGAAATTTAATAAGTCAAAAGGAATGATTTTATGAAGTATTTAGAAGAATATAAAAGATGGTTAGAAAGTCCAGATTTCGATAAAGAAACAAAAAAAGAGTTAGAAGAAATAAAAGATGATGAAAAAGAATTGGAAGACAGATTTTATAAAGAATTAGAATTTGGAACAGCAGGGTTAAGAGGAATAATTGGAGCAGGAACAAACAGAATGAACAAATATACTGTAGGAAAAGCAACACAAGGATTAGCGAATTATATTCTAGAACAAGGAACACAAGATAAGGGTGTAGCAATCAGCTATGATTCAAGAATAATGTCAAAAGAATTTAGCATGCAAACAGCTTTAATTTTAAATGCAAATGGAATTAAAACATATCTATTTGAAAATCTAAGACCTGTACCAGAATTATCTTATGCAGTCAGAGAATTAAAATGTACAGCAGGAATTATGATTACAGCAAGCCATAATCCACCTAAATATAACGGTTATAAAGTATATTGGGATGATGGTTCTCAAATTGTTGAACCAAGGGATAAAGATATTATTTCAAAAGTAAGAGCAGTTAAAGAATATAGTGAAATAAAAAATATTACAAAAGAAGAAGCTGTAAAAGAAGGACTATTCCATATTATTGGAACTGAGATGGATGATAAGTATATTAATAAATTAAAATCACTTATTTTAAATCCAGAAATAGTTAGGGAACAAGGCAAGAAACTAAAAGTAGTATATACACCATTACACGGAACAGGAAATACAATAGTTGAAAGACTATTAAAAGAGATTGGAATCGAAAATCTATATGTTGTACCAGAACAGAAAGAACCAGATGGAAGATTTCCAACAGTTGATTATCCAAATCCAGAGGATAAAAAGGCATTTAAGCTAGCATTAGAACTAGCCAAAAAAGTAGATGCAGACATAGTATTAGCAACAGACCCAGATGCAGATAGATTAGGTGTTTTTGCTAAAGATAGTAAAACTGGAGAATATATGGACTATACAGGTAATATGTCAGCATTATTAATTGCTGAATATAGAATTTCGCAAATGAAAGAAAAAAATATGCTACCTGAAAATGGAATGATGATTAAATCAATAGTTTCTTCTAATCTAACAGATGCCATAGCAGAAGAATATAAATTAAAGCTATATTCAGTATTGACAGGATTTAAAAATATAGGAGCTGTTATAAAAAAAGAAGAAGAATCAGGAGACCACAAATATGTCTTCGGATATGAAGAAAGCTACGGATGTCTAATAGGAGACTATGCAAGAGATAAAGACGGAGTTTCAGCAGTAATGTCTTTATGTGAAGCAGCATGCTATTATAAATCTAAAAATGAAACATTATGGGATCAAATGATAAATATTTATGAAAAATATGGATATTATAAAGAAACTCAAGTCTCAATTGTACTAGAAGGAATAGAGGGAGCTAAAAAAATAGAAGAAATGATGACAAACATGAGAAACAAACCAGTAGAGAAAATAGGAAGATACAAAGTCTTAACATTTAAAGATATTGATAATGACTATGTTAAAAATATGATAACAGGAGAAGAAAGCAAAACAGGACTTCCAAAATCAAACGTTTTATATTATGAATTAGAAGACAATAGCTGGTGTTGTATTAGACCTTCTGGAACAGAGCCAAAAATTAAGTTGTATATGGGAATTAAAGGAACTTCAGAAGAAGATGCAAATATAAAATTAGAAGAATTAAAAAATGCAATGGGGAAATAGGGACGTTCCTTTTCTCCCTCCAAATAGGGAATAGGGGACACTCCTTGATATGTTTCTTATTTCCTTTCGTTATTTTTAATTCTAAAAAGATTTATATATTAATATTAGAAAGCAAAGATCCAAAGGTAGACCCTAGATATGTTTTTGCTAATAATATTAATATATAAATCTTTTTTAGCTAATATAAAGAAAAAAGGAAATAAGTTTCTTTCCCCCAAGGGGTGTCCCCTATTCCCTATTTGGAGGGAGAAAAGGAACGTCCCTATCTCCCCAAATGTTTCTACGAATTGCACCAAATAGATTAGCCCTAACCATTTTAATATCCTTTTGCATATCATAAATCATCTGTTTCATATCTTCTCTTTTTGAAGAACCATCCATAGGACAAACCTTAGGCATAACTGACAAATTATTTTTCTTAATAAATCTTTTAGTTTCTTTTTCAGGGGTATATATAAGAGGTCTAATTAATGTTATACCAGAACGATCCATATAACTTACAGGTGAAAATGTTCCAATATTTCCAGTATAAAATAAATTTAATAAAAATGTTTCTAATACATCATCTTCATTATGACCTAAAGCAATTTTATTACAACCTTCTCTAATAGCAACTGAGTTAATAACTCCTCTTCTTAAATTTGCACATAATGAGCATGGATTTTTTTCTTTTCTTATATCAAAAACAATTTCCCTAGCATTACTTTTTTCAATAAATAGAGGTACTCCCACATTATCACAGATATTTTGTAAAAGTTTAGTATCAAAAAAATCAAATCCTGGATTAATACTTATTGCAATAATTTCAAATTTCTTAGGATAAAATCTTTGTAAAGCTTTAAAAGCATATAATAATGTTATAGAATCTTTTCCGCCAGATAAACATATTGCTATTTTATCATTTTCCTCTATCATTTGATATTCTTCAATAGCTTTTCTCATGCTACTTAATATTTTTTGCATTGTATACCTCCTAGTTTTTTTTATATTATAACATGATTGTCAAGTGAAGAACATAAGATGTAATAAAAATGTAAAATAAATTTAATTTTTAATATGAAAAATTTCCCAAAACGATAGTCCCTAGTAAAAAAAGTAACAAATTATGTAATATATATGCGAAAACTATTGAAAAAGTGCGAAAAATTTGATAAAATAGTAAACAGGAAATTATCTAATAATAGGAGGATTTTAATAATGAAAGAAATTTTTAAGAAAGCAATTATCATTTTAATTTCAATGATGATACTGCTAAACAGTTCATTATTGCTAGTTGTTTCAAAAGCGGTAGACATAGTAGCACAAGCAATTGATGAATCTAAAACAAAAGTAGTACATGAAATTAATTTAGAAAAGTATGTTAATTATACTGTTGGAGAGGACAAGGGAACTCTACTTCAAGTTGACTTAAAGACAGGAGTTCAATTTGAAGAAGGACAAGAGTATTGCCCAATTAGAAAAACAGATATTGTTTTGAACTTTCCACAAATTGAAGGAAAATATCCAGAAAGAGTAGAATTAATAGGACTTTCTACAAAAGCTACAAATGGAGACGAATATGGAAAAGATATTCAAAACAACTATAATAAATCAAATGGTGAGCTTAAAATAGAAACATTTAATAAAGGAGATAAAAAAGGAAATATTTATTCTGAGAAAGTTGATGGAGCAAGAGATGAATATAAACTTATTCTTTATTATGGTTCTGAAGTCTTTAATGTTGGAAATATTGCAAGAAATCTAGAAATTAAAGGAGCTGTTCAAATAAACTTTGCAAACGAAGCAGGAACAAGTAAAAAAGAAGAGTTTAGCCAAGCTTATGATGTAACAGAAAATATTTCTGGACTTATTGGAACAAATATCCAAACAAATGACATATATAATGGTGCCATTAAAGCAAACCAAGAAAATGGAGCAAGCCAAAGAACTGAATATATTGAAAATGTAACTATTAATCCAAGCTATAAAAACTTATCAGACGAAGTGCAAATTTCTTTAAATAATTCTTTCATTGATAATAAAGATATAGAAATTCCAACTGACGAAATTGTTTACAAAAACACAAAAATAAATAAAAATGAAGTGTTAGAACAATTAGGAGAAGATGGATATTTACAAATTCTAAATGAAAATGGAGAAGTTTTAGGAGAAGTAAATAAAGATACAGAAGTCCAAGAAAATGGAATTTATGAAATTAATTATGAAAATGAAATATCAAAAATCTTCATTAAGACAAGTAAAATAAAAGAACTTAGAGGTATTACTATTCAAAACGTAAGACAAATAAAAGAAAGCATGAAAGATATTGATATTCATAAAATTCAAGTAAAAAGTGAAATTTCTTGTATAAATAATGAAGATACAAAACAAGTATATAATTTTACAGATAAAAAAGAAGTAGAAATAAAAGATGCTGAGACAAGAATTGATTTATCTATTGATAAGAACGAATTAATTAATAGTACACAAAATGATGTTATATTAACCGCTGATTTAATTACAGATAAATTACAATTTAACTTATTTAAAAATCCAGTATTAGAAATTAAATTACCATCAGAAGTAGAAAAAGTTATATTAGGTGATGTTTCTTTATTATATGATGATAATTTAAGAATAACTAGTGCAGAAGTTGTAGATAGAGAGGGTTCAAAGGTCATTATATTACAAATGCAAGGAACACAAAATTCTTACATATTGGATAATATGGTAAGCGGACCTCATATTGTAATTCCAGCTACTTTGATTGTAAAGAAAGATATTGAGTCAGTTGAAACAAAAATAAAATGGAATTATACTAACGAAACAACAGGAAACAATGATTATATTATAAATGGTATAGAAAATAAAGAACTTGATGTAACAATTTATTCAGTTATAAATAATTATATACAATCAAATAATGCTATGTACAATGTAGGTGCTGAAAATAACACAAATATTTCGGCACAGATTAAAGCTGTTTTAGGAAATAATGATTTAACAGATGGACAAAGTGTTCATGAAAAAGAATATATAAGATATATAGTAAGTTTAAAAAATAATACTAGAAATAAAATAGATGGTGTTAAAGTAAATGGAAATGTACCTCAAGGGACAGTATATGTTGAGACTATTCTTGGAGACTATTCATTTACAGAAAAAGATAGATTTGTATTAAAAGAAGATACAAATAAAACTCAATATGAAGAAACAGTTAGCTTAGAAGCGGGTGAGGAAAAGTATATTGAGTATTGGGTAAGAGCAAATTCTTTACAAAATGGAGAAAACAGTAAAGAAATATCAAACTCAATTAAAGTATCTAAAGATGGAAATACTATACAAGAATATAATATAAAAAATAATATTATAAAAGCTGAAATGGAACTAAAATTAAGACAAAGAGAAACTGAAAGAGGACCAAATATATGGATATATGATATATATGCGAAAAATATTGAAGACCATGTTCTTAATAATGTTTCACTTAACATTAATTTGCCAAAAAATATAAAATTTTCACATATAGAGTTACAAGAAGATTATAAGGTAGAAGAAACCATAAATGGAATAAAGGTTACTATTCCTAAAATAGAAGTTAATCAAGAAAGACATATAGAATTATTTATGCAACTTAATGGATTTGATGACGGAGAACTTCAATATATGACAGATACAGTTGTATATGGAAAAATAAATAATGGAAATGATACATATTATTCAAATCCAAATAAAGAAAATGTATATGGAGCAGGTGTTAAAGTTGTACAAAGTTCTGAAAAAGAGGGAAAAGAATTACAATATGATGAAGAAGTTGAATATGACTTTAATATTGAAAATATAACACCAGAACAATCAAAAAATTCAAGACTATCATTAGAAATATATAATTATGCAGATAAAAATTTAATTCCAAGTAGAGTTGAATATGAATATTACGAATATGACACTGAAAAGCAAGATTATGTATTAAAGAAAGAAACGAAAGATATTTCAAAAGCTTTTGTAGAAGATGGAGAACTAAATTTATATTTAGCATTAGGTTCAATAAAAGGTAAGAATATTTCAGTTAAATTATTCTTTAAAGCTGGAGAAGTATATGAGCTAACAGAAACATCTAATAATATGACTATAAAATACGAATATGCAGGTGAGACATATACAGTTGTTTCTAATATCATAAAAAATAAAATATTACCAAGAGAATTTGATGTTGGAAAAGACGATCCAGATGATCCTAATGATCCAAATGACCCAGAAGTTCCAGATGCACCAGATAACCCAGATGATCCTTATGACCCAAAACCAAATCCAAAACCAGATGACCCAAGTAAACCAGATAACCCAGATGATCCAAATGTAAGATATACATTAAAAGGTTTTGCTTGGGAGGATAAAAATAAAGATGGTAAATACAATGAAAATGAAAATAAGCTAAAAGACATTACAGTAAAATTATTTGATGCAGATAGTAATAGCATTGTAAAAGATGGAAATGGAAAAAATTATGAAGTAAAAACTGATAATAATGGAACATATAACTTCGAAAATATTAGTAAAGGAAAATATTTAATATTATTTGAATATGATAATGGAAAATATGGATTAACAACATATAAAAAATCCGGAGTTGACGAAAATAATAATTCAGATGTAGTACAAAAAATAGTTGCAATTGATGGAGTTGAAAAGACAGTTGCAGTTACGGATATTATAGATATAGAAAATAATAGTAATTATAATTTTAATGTAGGATTAGTACAAAATGAAGATTTAAAAATAACATTAGATAAAAGTATTACTAATGTTATATTAAGAGAAGGAAATGCAAACAAAGAGTATAGTTACAATGAAAGTAAATTAGCTAAAGTTGAAGTTCATGCTAAAAAAGTTTCAAATTCATCAATAGGTGTACAATATCAACTAAAAATAACTAATGAAGGAAATGTAGATGCATACATTGATGAAATAGTAGACTACTTGCCAGAAGGATTTGATTTTGACAGTGAATTAAATGATGGATGGAGTAAAAGCAGTAACGGTACATTGAAAAATACAAGTTTGTCAGGAGTTATTATAAAAGCAGGTACTAGTAAGACAGTTAATTTGTATTTAACTAAACGTCTATCTTCTGAATCAGTAGGGACAGTAACAAATAAAGCAAGTATTTTAAAAGGAACAAGTGTAAATGGAAATTTATTATCAGAACAAAGTAATAAGGATGGTAATAATTCTGAAGCTAAATTAATAATTTCTATAAAAACAGGTGCTTTATTATATACAAGTATAATATTAATAACAATTATTGGACTTATAGTTATAAAAATATTAATTGATAAAAAAATAATTAATATTAAAATCTTAGGATGTTTAATTATAGGAATTTTAGCAATATATACTGTTTTTTCAAATAGTAATATTTCTAATGCAGGAGATAAATCAGCTGCAGTAATAAAAAATAAATATACAAATGATGAAGGTAAAGCTTATGCTGAAGCACATCATTCTCCTAAACAAGGACCTACAGGTTGTTATTATACAACAGTTAAAGATACAAATCCAACTGGTGGTCAATGGACAACAGGACCTTTTGATGAAGGACTAAGAGATCCAAATACAGGAGCAGTTATATATACTTATCATCATCATACAGCGGTAAATTATATACACCATGGATTTGCACATGGAGATCATGTTTTATTCTGTGAAGAGGGTGGAGCAATGGCAGAGGCACCTGCTGTATGGACATACAGTTATAGCAGAGTTGCAATTAGTAGCCTTACAATTACAGAAGAAGATAGAAAGGACGTTGCAACAGTTACAAATAATGGCTCAAATCCTGAATTTATAAAACTAGCGCCAACATCAGGAAATAACTCCGAATATTTCTTAGTTGGACCATATAACATTAAATATAGTGGAACAATTACTAAATTTGAAGTTAATTCAAGAAACGTAGCAAATGGTAAACAAACTCCACTTAGCAGAAGTGAATATAAAATAGTAGATATAAATGGAAATGAATTTTCTGTATCAGGACAAAGATATAAAGTTCCAAATGGTCAAGATTTTTATATAAGAGTTAAAAAAGATATTTCTTGGCTTGGAGATATAAATATACGTGTAGATAAAGAAGGTTCAATAAAATACAGATTAAGATATAGTTATCAAGAACATTGGACAGGAGGAGGAAGTGGAGCTCAAATACTTGGATACACTGGTGATGATGGATTAACAATAACAGATTGGATACCAAGAGATACATATAATACATTACGATTAAAAGGTGTACGTGTACCAGTAGGAAATCTACTTTTACAAAAATGTGATAAAGATACAGGTGAAGCTATAAAAGGATTCAAAATAAAACTTGAAAATGCAGATTACTATTATTATAAAGAAATAGAAGATGGTGGACCAGGAGACGATGATGGACAAATAAATGGAAAAATACTTGTAAAGAATTTACCAGTAAAATATGGTAAAGCAGGAGAAGGAATAGCAAAAATAGAATATACAATTACAGAAATTGTAGCACCATCAGGTTATGACCTAGAATTACAAGCTGAATCAGATGTTATACAAGTTAAAACTCTACTTAGTGCAGAAAGTAATTCTTCAGGAGGATATACAGTTAGAGACAAAGTAGTAACAAAAAATAATAAACAATATGGAGACTTAAGTGTTATAAAGGCTGACCAAACAACATTTGACAAAATGAATGGTGTAGGATTCATAATTTATAAAGAAGTAAGTGGTGTAAGAAATTATATTAGCAGTTATCAATATAAACAAAATGAACCAGCAAATGTAAGCTGGACAACAGATGTTACACAAGCAATGTGTTTCTATACAGGAATCCAAGGACAAGAAGTAAATGGATATATTGTAGGAAACTGTACAGCAGAAGATGGAAGAATCTTATTAAAGAACTTACCAGTCAAAGATGGAACTTCTGCAAATGTTATATATAATGCAGTAGAATATAGATTTGATTATGATAAAAATCCAGACTTAATATACTATAAACTAGATAAAACAAAAACAGAAACAGTAACATTAATAACAAATGCATATAACAATACATCATCAGACAGTCACCAAGTTACATTAACAAGATATGCAATAACAGAATTTTACACTAGCGATTATATTAAAAAGATGCTTAAAGAAGCTAATGCAGAAAACGTTGTAAGTGGTATTTACCAAGCAATAATGGGGCAAACTCCAAATGCAAACTTTGTAAACGCAAATGTTAGTTTACTAAATGCTTCAAAAACTCAAGAAGGATATGATCAAGCTACAATTAAACGTGTAATTGATTCTATATATAGTGATACAAACAATGCATCTACTATTTTAGCTAGAGCAAAAGCAATATTAAATGATGAAAATAGTATAGTATCATTTAGAGATTACTTATTCTCAGTTGTAGGTATACAAAATGATGATATAAAAGATTCTATGAAAGACTTTGCTTATTATGCATTGAAGAGCCAGACAATGGCAATTATGAAAAATAAACAATATACAATAGATATAAAAGGAATAGTATGGGAAGATATTGCAGCAGGTGGAGATAAAACAATATGGACTGGTAATAGCTTATTGCATGGAGATGATACAGATACTGAAGATAATATAGTAACAGGTATAACTGTTGAATTATATGCAGAACCAAATCAACAAGGTACACGCCCTACATTAATAGCAGAGACTACTAAAGAAGGTTATAAATTTAAAGGAGCAGAATTTGTATTAGATGCAAATGGTAATAGAGTATTAGATGAAAATGGAGATCCAAAAATTCAATATAATATTATTATAGACCATTTAAGAGATTATTGGATTGAATTTGAATATAATGGATTAAAATATCAAAATGTACTTACAGAAAAGGAATTAAGAGACCCAAATAATTCAAATTATAAATATAGTATTGACAAGACTACATCTAAAGCAAAAGAAAAACCACAGGATAGAAGTGCATTTAATGAATCTTTTGCAGAAATATCTGGAAATACTCCAAGTACAGTATCACAACAAAGTGAAGATTTAGCTTCTTATAGAGATGCTGGAGAAACAACAGGATACTCAAAAGATGGTAATGGAAATAATACAAATGGATTAAAATATGAAAGTGTAGCTGAAAAAACTCAAGAAGGAGAGCATATACAAAAATCAACATTACTCTCTGAACTACTAACAGAAAAGGAATATAGTGTATCAAGTATGCAAAATAAAGTATTTAACTCAAGCTTTACACCTAATACTCCACAAGGAGTTGCTATGAGGGCAGATACAGGAACAGCAGGATGCAACTTTATGGATATGTATGAACAAATTCCAGAAGGTGCAAGAGAGATTACAGATGTAAACTTAGGAATCTTTAAAAGAGAACAACCAGATTTAGCTGTAGCTACAGACTTAGATAATATAAAATTATCTATAAATGGTTATAACCATACATATAATTATAAACAAAGATTAAATAATAAAGTTGTACCAGATAATCTTATTAATTCAGCTTATGATTTCTTAATGGATGGTTTCTCAGTAGCTGTTAAGAGAAATGGAACATATAGAGATTTAGAATATGAAAGAGAAATATATGATTCTTATATAGCATATACAAAATATCTTGAAGACCACAAGGGAGAACCTAACATAGAATATGATAATAGACTAAAAATGTATGTAAATTACACAATATTAGTTAAAAATGAAAGTAGTTCATTAATTTCACAAGTAAACTTAAGAAATTATGCAGATTCAAGATTAAATCTTGTATCAGCAACATTTGAAGATGGAACTCAAGCAGGTGATTGGGAATTAATTGCTACTGAAGGAAACATGAAAAAATGGCAAACTAAGAATTTAATTAACAAAAATATACCAGCAGGAGAAAGTATTAAACTAAATTTAACATACGAAGTACCTGCAAATGTAATAATATCAATGGCGGATTCTGATAATTATGTGGACTTATATGCAAATCTAACAGAAATAGCATCATACTCAACATGGAATCAAAATGGAGAAAGATATGCAGGTATTGATAGAGACTCAGCACCAAATAACATTAATTATGGAATTACTAGTACTTATGAAGATGATACTGATGCAGCACCTAGCTTAAGAATTAAGAGAAAAGATTATGATTCAAGAAATAAACAAATTACAGGAACAGTATTTGAAGATAATCCTGTTGATGAAAATGGAAACACAATAGATAACCACAGAAATGCATTAAGAACAGAAAAAGAGCGTAGAGGTAATGGACAATATGATAATAATGAAAATAGTGTAGAAAATGTAAAAGTTGAATTGTTAAATTATGAGACTGATGAACCAGTTCAATTATATACATTGAATGGAGTAGACGTATCTAAAGAACCAGCACAAGCTATAACAAAAGCAGACGGAAAATATAATTTTGTTGGATTAGTTCCAGGAGAATATTATTTAAAATATACTTATGGTAAATTTAAATACAATAATGAAATTAAACAAACTGAAATAAGTGATGGTACTGAAGTAACTACAGAAAACTATAAATCAACAATTGTTGAGGGTGCAAGATTTAGAACTTTATTAGAAGATATTAATAATATTAATGGCAATAAGAAAAATAAAAATTCTATTATAAATCAAGGATTATGCTATTGGTATGACCATATAACTCCTCATACTCCAGATAACACTGGAAATGACAATAGATCATCAGCAGTAGATGATGTAGGAAAAAGAAATACGATAACTGAAGAATTAGAAAAATTGACATTCAATGTTAAGAAAAATTATGAGAATATACAACAAAATGAAAGTACTGATGAAAAATTGACAACTCACTATATGGATGCATATACTGGACTTATGGATGTTGCGATAGAAGACCAAAAAGATCAAGTTTCAGAAGATGGAACTAAGGGATATAGTAATGGTAAACGTGATTATCAAATTAAATTTGGTATTATTGAAAGACCAAGACAAAGCTTACAAGTTATTAAAGATATTAATAAGATGTCATTAACATTAGCAAATGGTCAAGTACTAGCACAAGGAAATCCAATTGAAGATAAAATTAACTATGTAACTTATCCAGAAGGAAATAGACTAAAAATAGAAGTAGATAGTGAACTTCTAGAAGGTGCAAATTTAGAATTAAATTATAGAATTATAGTGAAAAATAATTCAGAACTAGATTATACGGATACAGAATATTATCGTTATGGTACAATAGATCCAAACAATATTGTTAAATTATATTATTCAATAGCTGATTATGGAGATGAGAAATTATCATTTACATATGATATTGAAGATCCAAATGGGTCTATACAATATTATTCTACTGAGGCTGATGATAGATGGCAATTAATTAAAGATGCATCAGAAGAAAATAAATTAGCTGGAATAGATATATCGCCTACAGTGTATAATAATGTGAAAAATAGAAGTAATATATTGGTAAGAAATAGAAAATCAACTAATAGCATTAAACCTGGAGAGGAAGATATTATAGAATTATTAGCCAAGAAATTACTAACAAACTTAATCGGCAATGACCAAACATTTAACAATTATGCAGAAATAATTAAAGTAGTAACACCAGCAGGTAGATTCTATGGAAGTACTATAGGAGATAATAAGTGGAAAACAGAAGATCCAGGAAACTATGATCCAACAATAGATACTAGTGAAGACAAAAGAGGAGAAGATGACAATAATGATTACATTAGAGCTCAAACAGTAATTGTACCTCCAACTGGAGATGCAAGAAATATTGCAATCTATATTACAATAGGACTTGGAACGTTACTAATACTAGCAGGAGGAATTATCTTAATTAAAAAAGTAGTTCTAAAATAAAAGTTATCAAATTACTTAGAATTTGATACACAAGAATAAAAGATGGTGGAAAAGGATAAAATCCAATTCCTCCATTTTTTCTTGCTTTTTTATTCAAAATACATTATAATATTTTCATAATGTTATTTGTGCTTATAGCTCAGCAGGATAGAGTAACCGCCTCCTAAGCGGTAGATGGGGGTTCGAGTCCCTCTAGGCACACCAATACTTAAAGCCACATAAATACTGAAAAAACAATATTTTATATGGCTTTGTATATTTAAAGTAATGCAATAGTAATGCAATAAAGGGGTTATTTAATCTTTTTTAACTCTTTGGACATAAAATCAAATGAAATATCAGTATATATATTATTAGTTATTTTACTCCCTTCAATATGTCCAACTAATTTTTGAATAACAGGTAAATTTAATCCATTTTCTTGACATCTTGTAACAAAAGTATGTCTTAATCTATGAGTAGATAAAGTTTCATCTTTATTGTCTAATATGTCATATTTTGAATTTAATCTTGTAAGATATGAATTAACTTCATTATCAGTTATAAAAAAGTTTTTATTATAGTCCCAAAATAATAAATTGTTCATATTTATAATTTTATTAGACAATAATTTAGTAATAATTTTTTTTACATCTGCTGTCATAGGAAATGTTCTTTTTCCTTTATCTATTCCTGTTTTTTTATCATAAGTTTTTGTATGCTTACCTAAAATAATTTTATCATTTTTATCTCTAGTAATTGTTCTATAAACTGTAATAGTATTTCTTTTAAAGTCTATAGAGTCCTTTGACAAAGCTAAAACTTCTCCTATCCTCATACCAGTATATAATTGTAATAACAAAATATCATTATATTTATGATTGGTTGAATTTAAAATATTAAACAATCTCTTTTCTTCATTTTTGGATAAAGCGGTAACAACTTTAGTATCTTTTATAGAAATAGGTATTGTTAATGTTTCATCTTCCATTATATTGTAGGAAATTTTTCTACGAGAGTAAGCTATTTTAAATCCTTTTCTTATTAAAGTCCATATTTTTTGAATAGTACTATTTGAATATTTTCTCATATTTTCTTTAGAATCTTCAATATTTTCTACAGTTATTTTTTGTATAGGTTTGTTAATCCAACTATTACAAGTTTTTTTAATTTGATTTAAAGTATCTTTATCCCTTAAATATGTTCTATCTGATGTAATACCATCTTTATTTTTTTGTTCAATAAACCTTTCTAAAATGATAAGTAAAGTATCTTTATTAGATTCAATATAAGTTCCAGTATCTAATTTACATTTTAAGTTTGTTACTCTTTTTTTAAATTCTCTACTTTGCTCATTTTTTCGTTGTTTTAAAGTCTTTCTTTTTCCATTATATACATATTGAAAAATCCAACATTTTAGTGTTTCACTATAATATAATGAACCTTCTCCATTTCCTACAGACTTTGTTTTTTTATTCTTTCTTTCCATAATAAAATACCTCCATTTTTTTATAATTTATTTTTAATAAACTATTGAAAATGAAAGTATTAAGATGGTATAATACTATTAATCACTTTCAATAGTGATTGGCGAGGAATGTGTCTAGTTGCGTTATTTTTAGAACACATTTCTCTTTTTTTAATTAAAATTTTTAATTAATTGTTTTACTATTCCAATTATTTGAACTGGAATTTTTTTCATATCTTCAAAAGTATAGTCCACATCTTTATAAGTTGGATTTAGTGCTACTAGTTTAATGCCATTTTCTAATTTAAATACTCTTTTTACTGTTGCTTCTTCTCCATTTATAAGTATAACACAATAATCTCCACTGTTAAATTCGTTTTGTTTTTGAATTACTACATGGTCTCCATCAGACATTATTGTTTCCATACTATCTCCAGTAATCTTTAAAGCATAATATTCATAATCTTCTTTTTTAAAATTAATAGAGATATAATCAATAATATTCTCATTTGCTAAGTAGTCGTATCCTGCCTTTACTGTGCCAAGAAGCGGAACTTTATCTTTAAATAATTCTTTCAATGATATAGAACCTTTAAGTTCTTGTATTTCTTCATTAACTCTCTGTCTTTCCATAGGTACATCTAATCCCATTAACCAAGCTTCATTAATATTTAAAGCTTTAGCTAATAGATAAACACCATCTTGTTTAGCTTCATATTTACCATTTATATATTCACTTAAAGATGATTTTGCTATTCCAGTTTTAACAGATAATTCTGTTGCTTTTATATTTCTTATTTGCATAGCAGTTTTTAATCTATTAGAAAAAGTATCAACTAAACCGTCCATATTAGTACCTCCATAAGTGTATTATAAACGAGTTTACGAAAAAAATCAATAATAATATGAAAAAAAATTAAGAAAATCGAATTTTTTTCAAAAAAAGTATTGACTTTATTTTTTTTATGATATTATAACCATAGTTCGAGAAAACGAACAAGAAAGGAGAAGGAAAATGGTAAAAATAAATTATGACAAATTAAAAGGGAGAATAAAAGAAGTATTAGGAACTCAAGGTAGATTAGCAGAAAAAATAAAATTAGATGAGACGACGATTAGTAATAAACTAAATAATAATACTTATTTCTCACAAAAAGAAATTTTATCTATATGTTTGATTTTGAATATACCAAAAACAGAAATACCAGAATATTTTTTTAAAGAAAAAGTTCGAGAAAACGAACAGGAATAAAACGCAACTAGACACTAAATAAAGTAGAAAGGAGAAAAAATGGAAGAGTTAATAAAAGTAATGAGACAGATGAGAGAAAATCAGGATAAGACAAATGAGTTATTACAAAATATTTTAGAAAGAAAAAAAATAGAAAGAGATCCAAATGAACTATTAACAGTAGAACAAATTATAGAAGAATATAATATTGGCAAAGTTAAAGTATTAAAAATGTTTCAAGATTCTAATTTACCTGTACAGAGGTATACAAAGCCATTTAAAGTAACAAGAAAAGCTTTTAATAAATATCTTGAAACTAGACATGATGATTTATGTTGTAAATAATTTAAGCAATAATCTAATAAAAAAAAGGAGGCAAACAAATGAAAAGAAAGATAAACAAGAAAAAAGTCTATGAATTAATAGGACAAGCAGTAGTATGTAGCAGTTTATATATAGGGAGTATAATATTTTGCTACTGGGGATTTTTACAAGGAATGACTTATTAGGAGGGAAGAATGGAAGAATGGAAGAAAAGATAGCAATACTTTTATCGATAATATCAATTATTATCGGAATAATAACAGTAATTTACAATTATTTTAATGACAAGGGGTATCATCTATAATGTTCTCAATTTTAGGAATAATATTTTCAACTAAACCTCTACTAGTATAGAAATTAAAGTACATAGAATGAATATTTATTTCATTTTGTATTTTAAATTCTAGCCAACCACTTTTAGATTCAAGAGAATTTAAAGATATTGGAAAAGAAATAGTAGAAACTTTATCAGTAATTCTAGTAGGGTCAAATTTACAATAAATATTATTTAAAGAAATATTACTAATAGATATAGGTAATTGGGATTTATTAGTGATAATAACTTGAAATTGATAAATATTATATCCATTTATAGGTAAGCATTTATA
This sequence comes from uncultured Clostridium sp., assembly GCA_948441945.1. Classification (GTDB taxonomy): domain Bacteria; phylum Bacillota; class Clostridia; order TANB77; family CAG-508; genus CAG-269. Next base: position 21,176 of record CAOJQV010000020.1, read on the forward strand.
TTTTATTATTTCAAATTGTAGTTTTTTGCATCTAGTAAAAAATAAATATGCAAAATTATAAATAGATAAAGAAATTGATATTACAGAAATAATTATAGCAAGATGATTTTTTATAAAATCAAAAATAGTATTTAACATAATAATAACCTCACTTTCTAGGATATTATATATTATTTTACAAAATTAAACAAGGAAGGAGATGAAAAGAGAGTGAAAGAATTAATATTAATAATATTAACATTAGATGTAATAGCAGAAGTGTTTTTAATAAGAAGATTAAGAAAAGAAAGAGACAATGCTGAAGAAAGAGCACTGACACATTTTAAAAGAGCGAAAAAATTTGAAAAACAATTACAAGAAATAGCTAAAGAATATGATGAACAAGCACAAATACTTTTAGATAATGCATCAGAATTAAGAAATGAAAATGAAGAATTAGGCATTTTTAAATACAACGTAACTAAAATTTTAGAATCTAATGATTTTACATACGATAAAGTAGACAAAATAAAAGAACTAATTTCAGACCACCAATCAGAAAATTAGTTCAAACCATACAATTAAATATATGAATCTACTGTTAGTATAACATTTTTAGCAGTAGAAATCAAGAGGGAGGAAAAATGAAAATAGAAGTTGATACAGGAGAGACAAAAGGAATAGAAAGAAAGTTTGATAAATTAGGCAGAATAGTAATACCAATAGAATTTAGAAATGCATTAGGATTAAAAGAAAAAGATAGTATTGAAATCTTTTTATTACAAGATGGAATTTTTATAAAGAAGGTGTAAAAATGCAAGAATTAGAAAACAGAATGGTAGTAGATGACTACATAGAAACAAATAAGGATTATGATAGCTATTTGGAACATTTATTAGAAAAAGATGATGAATATTGGGAGGAAGATTTAGATGATTAAAGATTTAATGCAAATAAAACAATTACCAGTTATAGAAGAACAACTAAAAAATGTAAGCAAAGTAATAGATGAAAGAGTAAAAAATGCAACTAGCTTAGTATGCACAGATGAAACAGTTAAAGCAGTAAAAGAAATAAGAGCAAATTTAAATAAAGATTATAAGGATTTTGAAGAACAAAGAAAAATGATAAAAGAACAAATCTTAAAACCATACACAGATTTTGAAGATGTTTACAAAAAGTGTGTGGCAGATAAATTTAGAAATGCAGACATAACTTTAAAAGGAAAAATTGAACTAGTAGAAAAAGAATTAAAAGATAAGAAAGAACAAGAAGTAAAAGATTATTTTGAAGAATATAAAACAGCAAATAATATTGATTTTATTACATATGAACAAGCAAGAATAAATGTAACATTATCAGCAAGTATGAAAAGCTTAAAAGAGCAAGTAAAACAGTTTATAGATAAGATAGTAGATGATTTAAAGCTAATAGATACTCAAGAGCATAAAACAGAAATATTAGTTGAATATAGAAATACTTTAAATATAAGTAATGCAATAACAACAGTAGCAAATAGATTTAAGGCTATTGAAGAAGAAAAGAAAAAACAAGAAGAATTTATGAAAGAATCTACAAAAACTGTCATTATACCTAAAGAAGAAATGCAAGAAATATTGCAAGCACCAAAAGTAGAAGAAAAGCAAGAAGATATTTTAATACTGAAATTTACAGTAAAAGGAACTAGAACAAAATTAAAAGAATTGAAAGAATTTTTAAAAAATGGAGGATATGACTATGAGTAATGAAAACCAAAATCAACCACAAGATTTAGTTGTTAAATTTGAGGTTGAAGGACAAGAAATAAAATTATCAAAAAAAATAGTACAAGAATATATAGTAGGTACAGATGTACCAATTACAAATCAAGAGTTTAAATTATTTACAGAGCTTTGTAAAGTAAGAAAATTAAACCCATTTTTAAGAGAAGCATATTTGATTAAATACAAAGCAGGAACACCAGCACAATTAGTAGTTGGTAAAGATGCAATATTGAAAAGAGCAGTTTTAAATCCAAACTATGATGGAATTGAAAGTGGAATCATAGTCCAAAAAGAAGATGGAACAGTAGAAGAAAGACAAGGAACTTTTAAACTAGGAGAAGAACAACTTGTAGGTGGTTGGGCAAGAGTATTTAGAAAAGATTGGACACACCCTACATATTCAAGTGTAAGTTTCAATGAAGTAGCACAAAAAACTGGACAAGGGCAATTAAATTCGAATTGGAATAGTAAAGGAGCTACTATGGTTGAAAAAGTTGCAAAAGTAAGAGCATTAAGAGAAACATTTGTTGAAGATTTAGCAGGAATGTATGAAGCGGAAGAAATGCAACAAGAAATTCCACAACAAGAACCAATAGAAATACAAGCAGATATTATTGAAGAACAAGAAGAAACAAAAGAGGTATCAATGAATGAACTATAAAATTATATCAAGCTGTAGCACAGGAAATGCAACAATAATAAAAGATATTATTTTAATAGATTGTGGAGTTACATTTAAAAGATTAGAAAAATATTATAAAAATTTAAAATTAGTGCTATTAACACATATTCATTTAGACCATTTCAAAAAGGAAACAATAAAAAAGTTAGCACAAGAAAGACCAACTTTAAGATTTGCTTGTTGTGAGTGGCTATTAAAACCTTTATTAGATTGTGGAGTATCAAAGAAAAATATAGATATACTTCAAATTGGCACGAAATACAATTATAGGCTATTTAAAATTATGCCTGTTAAATTATATCATGATGTACCACAATGTGGTTATAGAGTATTATTTGATGACTATAAAGTTATTTATATGACAGATACAAAAACAGTTGAAGGAATAGTAGCAAAAAATTATGATTTATATCTTATTGAAGGTAATTATGATGAAGATGAAATACAAGAAAGGATAAAACAAAAACAGCAAGATTGTAAATATATTTATGAATTTAGAGCAAAAGAGAGTCATTTAAGTAAACAACAAGCAAGCGAATTTTTATTAGAAAATATGGGAGAAAATTCAGAATATGTGTTTATGCATGAACACATCGAGAGGTAACAATATGGTAGGAACAGTAAACAAATTAATAAATTGGTTATTAGAACAAAACAAGGACAAGCAGTATGAAGTAAAAGAATATTCAGAAAAAAGAGGATTAAAAGCAAATGCATATTATTGGGAGTTAGTCAACCAATTAGCAAATATATTAAGAATAAGTAAAGAGGAATTACATTTTTTATTACTTCAAAGATACGGACAAAGTGAAATAGTAAGTGTATTAGCAACAATAGATGTAGAGCCATATTTTAAATATTATGCAGAAGCAGGAGAATCAGTTTTAAACGGAAAAACATTTAAACATTACAAAGTATATAAAGGAAGTTCAGAAATGAGTAGAAAAGAAATGTCAATATTAATAGATGGACTTGTAAGTGAATGCAAAGAAGCAAATATTGAAACAAAAACACCAGCAGAAATAAATAGTTTATTAGAAAGCTGGGATAAAAAATGATAGTAACAGATTTAAGTAATAGCTTTAATCCATACCCAAAAGATACACAAAAAAACACACCAAAAAATACACCAAAAAGTTCAAAGAAAGATAATGAAGAATTTTGCATAATGCCTAAAAGTACATTATATAGCACAAAAAGAACAGAAAAGTATTGTGAAAGACACGAGATTTATTTTTCAAAGGCTTATAGACAAAAGAGTATAAATGATGGGTTAATAGTATTTCTAACAGAAGAAAGTCATCGTGGAACGAATGGAGTACATGGAAAAAATGGAGATGGACTAAATAGAAAATTAAAGAGATTAGCATTAAAAGCATGGACAAGTTACTACAAAAAAACAAAAGAAGAATTTATAAAAAGATATGGAAAAATTAATTTATAAAAAATATTAGGAGGAAAAGATAATGAAAAATAATAAAAGAAACGCAATTTTAGAAATTATTATAGGAGCGATAATTATAGGATTAATAATTGGAATTATTAAATGGAGTTGGGAAATAACTTATGGGAATATTCAAACAATAGAAATTACAGTAAAGGATAAATATATAAAAAGAAGTGGAAGTTCAAAAAGTAATGATACATATTTAATAGTAGATACAGACAAAAATACATATCAAATAACGGATTTAACTTTTATAGGAAAATGGAATAGTACAGATTTATATAATGAATTAGAAATAGGAAAAAAATATGAAATTACAACAAGCGGAATAAGAAATCAGTTTTGGAGCATGTATCAAAATATAAATAAAATAAAGGAAATAGATTAACAACAAGGGCTAGGCAATAAACTTAGCCCTATATTATACGAAGGGAGAAAACAATGGCAAGAAAAAGAATGTTTGACTTAGAAGTAGTAGATACTGATTTGTTTCTTGAAATGCCACAATCGACACAAAACTTATATTTTCATTTAGGAATGAGAGCAGATGATGATGGTTTTGTAAGTAATCCTAAAAAAATTATAAGAACAATAGGAGCTAATGAAGATGATTTAAAAATATTATTTACAAAACAATTTATCATACCTTTTGAAAGTGGAGTAGTTGTGATAAGACATTGGAAATTAAATAATTATCTTAGAAAAGATAGATATACAAAAACAATATATAAAGAAGAAATGAAGAAGTTAGAAGAAGATGAAAATGGTGTCTATAACTTAAATACAGAGGTTGGTATACCAGATGACAACCAAATAACAACCAGTGGTATACACAGTATAGTAGAGAATAGTAAAGAAGAGAATAGTATAGATAAGAATAGTAGTAGTAGTGTAAATAATCTATATAATCCTCAAGTAGAAAAGTTGCAAGAAATAATGATTGAAACTATTGGAACCACTAATACTAATAATATAATGGAATGTGCTAATTATTTAGATAAATTACCACTAGAACTAATAGAATATGCATTAAGAAAAACAGCTAGAATAGAAAGACCCAGTTGGCAATATACAATACCAATATTAGAAAGTTATATAGATAAAAAACTTAAGACACTAGAAGAAGTAAAAGCAGATGATCTAGAACATAAAACAAAAAATAAACAAAAAGAACAAAAGAAACAAGAAACGGCAGAAGAACAAGCAAAAAGATATAGAAAAGAATGGGGGCTAGGTAATGACGATTGATGAATTTACTAAAGCGACTACAGAGATAGAGAATTTTTATCAAAAAGAAATAACAGATGAACAAAAAAAGATTTGGTTTAATGAAGTAAAAAATATGGATATAAAACGTTTTAAATACATAGTTTCACAAGTATATAGAACTTGTAAGTTTTTACCTAAGTTAGCAGACATTATAGAAATAAATACAAATTTAGGATATAGCCAAGTAAAAAAAGAAGAAACATTAAAAAAGTGCAACAAATGTAAAGATACAGGTTATATAATATATCATAAAAAAATAAGAGATGGAGAAAAAGAGCTAACTAATGAGTATATGGCAGTATGTAGTTGTGGAAAACAAAAACAATATAAGGGATGGGAATTTCCAGATGAAAGATATAGAACAAATTACTATACACCATTAGCAGTAGAACTAGGATTATAAAGGAGAGTGATAACAAATGATAACAGCAGAAACAAGACAAATGTCATTTGAAGATATAAAGCCAAAAAGAAAAATAAGATATGAACAAATATTAGATAGGCTAATGACAGGAGTAAAAACAGCAAAAGAAATCGCAGTAGAATTATTTGAATTAGAGCTAATACCAAGTACAGAAAGAAATTACACAGCACCAAGATTAACAGAACTAAACGAAATGGGTTTAGTAAAAGTAACAGATAAAAAGAAATGTGAATATACAGGAAAAACAGTTGCAGTATATGAAATAACATCAAAGGGAATAGAACAAAGATATATGCAACATATTCCTAGATTGGACTAGCTTATGAGGTATAATTATAAACCACTAGAAGGGATATGCAAAAAAGCAATACAAAATAATCTCTGTAATGGATGTTCTAAATTAGAAAATCTTAGTTTCATAGGACAAGAAAAATGCAATTTAGTACAAGAGCCAATACAGAAAATAAAACAAATATTAGTAATCCAGGAGAAAATAATATGAAATATAGATTTGAGATAAACAGAAGACTACCAAGCTATAACGAATATAGTAATGCAAACAGAAGAAACAAATATGCAGGGGCAACAATGAAAAAGAATATTGAATTAGAAATATGGGGTTATATATTTAATCAACTAAAGCAAGTAAAAATAACTAAGCCTGTATTTATAACATTTACGTGGGTAGAAGAAAATAAAAAGCGTGATTTAGACAATATATGTTTTGCTAAAAAATTTATATTAGATGCACTGCAAAAAGCAGGAGTAATTGAAAATGATAATAGTAGCCATGTAACAGGATTTACAGATAAATTTGAATATGCAGATAAAAGTAAAGTGATAGTAGAATTAGAAGAAGTAGGAGGAAACTTATGAAAAAAGAACATACAAAATATTATGATAAAAGAATATACCAAATAGAAAAAGAAATAAAAGAAGCATTTTTAATATTAATAGTATTTATACTAGCATTTACATTTGGATTTTTTATAAGAGAACCAGAAGTAAAAGAAATGCAAACAAAGATAGAAAGTTTAGAAAGTAGAGGAGAAGAAAAATGAGTAAAATAAATTATGATGAATTAACTGAAATAACAGTAAAAAGTCAAGAAGAATTAGACAATATACCATTAGATTTTAAAGGCAGAATATATATAGAATTTGGAACAATTTGGGACAAAGCAATAGTAAAAAATAGATATTGTTGTCCAGTAGTAGCAAGGGAAAACAGTTCGGTAGAAGCATGGGGAAACAGTTCAGTAGTAGCAAGGGAAAACAGTTCGGTAGAAGCATGGGAAAACAGTTCGGTAGAAGCAAGGGAAAACAGTTCAGTAGTAGCATGGGAAAACAGTTCAGTAGTAGCATGGGAAAACAGTTCAGTAGTAGCAAGGGAAAACAGTTCGGTAGAAGCAAGGGAAAACAGTTCGGTAGAAGCATGGGAAAACAGTTCAGTAGTAGCAAGGGAAAACAGTTCGGTAGAAGCAAGGGAAAACAGTTCAGTAGTAGCA
>CAOJQV010000021.1 GCA_948441945.1 uncultured Clostridium sp.
TAAAAAATGAAATTCTTATTTTAGAAAAGAAAGTTAAAGATATAAACAAGCGAATAGACAAGTTATATGAAGATAAATACAATGGATTATTTGAAGATGAAGATTTTACAAGGCTTTATTCAAAGCAGATAGAAAATAGAAAACAAGCAGAAGAAAGAATAAAGCAGTTACAAGAACTAGAAGAAAAAGAAGATAGTTCAATAGACATCAATAAACTTGTAAAAGACTTTGTAAATATGAAAGAAATAACAAGAACAATGCTTGTATCTTTAGTAGATAAGATAGAAATATCAGAGAATAAAGAAATAACAATATATTATAAATTCAATATTTTAAATATGGAAAATGAAAATAAATTACAAAATGTTGGCTAAATTTAAAAAAATAGTCATAACGGAATATTAGGACAATAATAATACTTTTAATCTTAGCGGGAGTAGCAATATCAAGCTTAACAGGAGAAAATGGACTATTAAAAAAGATACAAAAAGCAAGTGAAGAAAATAGTGAAGCAACAGCAAAAGAAAAATTAGAATTATTATTATTAGATATGCAAGCAGAAAAAGTATCAAATGACAAGTATAATGAAAATGAATATTTAACTAATAAGATAGAAGAAAATGAAATGGCTATAGACGGAAATATAGTAACAGCTAATGGATGGAAATTTGAAATAGATAGAAGTATACCAGAAATAGTAAAAGTATTAGGTAAAAGTGAAGAATATGTTGAACCAAAAAGTTTAATAGCATGGTATGATGGAATAGAAAACACCGAAAATGGTCATGACTACAATGCAACAGCATGGAGAGACTTAACAGGAAATAATGAAACAGGAGCAACAATAAATGGAGCAACATGGACACCAAATGGATTATTATTTGATGGAAGTAATGATTGGGTTAATATGAATTCAATACTTATGCCAGAAACAGAAGATTTTACTATAGATATTGTTGTATCAGTATATAAATATGATAGTAATAGTGCATATATATTAGCACAATGTAATTCTTCAGCAAATGCAGAAGGAAGAACAGGAATAGGAACTTATGGCAATCAAATAGGATTTATTGGAGCATCATGCACTGATGGAAATCAAATAAAAGTTTATGAACATAAATTAGCAGAGAAAATAAATATTACAGTAACAAGAAAAACAAATAAAATAGAAATATGGATAAATGGGCAAAAGAAAGAAGAATATATAAAAGAAGGAGCAATAATATCTCAATTTAATACAGTATTGGGAAGATGGGGAATGTATGATGGACTCTATTTTAATGGAGTTATATATTCTGTAAAAGCATATAATGAAGCATTAAATGCAGGAGAAATCCAAAAAAGTTATAACCAAAATAATAAAAAATTTAATATAGAAGAAAAAGCAGGTAATGGAGAATATGTAAAAACAGGCTTAACAGCATATTATGATGGAATAGAAAACACCGGAAATGGACATGACTACAATACAACAATATGGAAAGACTTAACAGGAAATAATGAAATTGGAGCAACAATAAATGGAGCAACATGGACATCAAATGGACTATTATTTGATGGAAGCAATGACTGGGTTAATATGAATTCAATACTTATGCCAGAAACAGAAGATTTTACTATAGATGTTGTTGCATCAGTAAATAAATATAGTAATGGAGTATATATGTTAGCACAATGTAATTCTTCAGCAAATGCAGGAGGAAGAACAGGAATAAGAATTGATAGTAATGAAGTACAGCTTTTTGGGGCATCATGTACTGGATTTGAGTTTATAAAAATGTATGAGACTCAATTAACAGAAAAAATTAACATTACAGTAACAAGAAAATCAGATAAAATAGAATTATGGGTTAATGGTCAAAAAAAAGCAGAATATATAAAAGAAGGAGGAATAATATCTCAATATAATACAGTATTAGGAAGATGGGGAATGTACAATAATTACTATTTTAATGGAATTATATATTCGGTAAAATCATATAACAAAACACTTAGCACTGAAGAAATACAACAAAACTATAATGTTAACAAATTAAGATTCAATATATAAAAATGAGAAATTTCTCATTTTTTTTATATTTTTAACAAAAACCATTTACAATTTACAAAAAGTTATATAAAATACAATAAGTAGAAAAATGTCAAAAACAAAAGAAAATATAAAAAAGAAGGAGAAATATCAATGAAAATATTGATGTTAACATGGGAATATCCTCCAAGAGTAGTAGGAGGAATAGCTAGAGTAGTATATGATTTATCAAAAACATTATTAAAAGATGGACACGAAGTAACAGTCATTACATACAAAGAAGGAGATGCTCCAGATTTTGAAGACGATAAAGGGGTAAAAGTATATAGAGTTAATAATTATATGATTAATCCAAATAACTTTATAGATTGGGTTATGCAACTAAATTTCAATCTAGTTGCAAAAGCAAATGAAATTATTGCAAAAGAAGGAAACTTTGATGTAATTCATGCACATGATTGGCTAGTAGCCTATTCAGCCAAAACACTAAAAAATTCTTACAATATGCCAATTGTAGCAACAATTCATGCGACAGAAGCAGGAAGAAATAGCGGAATTCATGATGAAACACAAAGATATATAAATGACACGGAATGGATGCTAACTTATGAAGCATCAGAAGTAATAGTAAACAGCAACTTTATGAAAAACGAATTACAAAGATTATTTGGATTACCTTATGAAAAAATCAATGTCATACCAAATGGAATTAATATGAATTTATTTTCAGGAGTTGAAAGAGATTACAACTTTAGAAGAAAATTTGCAATGGATAATGAAAAAATAATCTTATTTATGGGAAGACTTGTTTATGAAAAAGGTATACAACATCTAATATCAGCTATGCCAAAAGTTTTAAAAGGATATCATGATTCTAAACTAATAATATGTGGAAAAGGTGGAATGATAGAGGAACTTAAGGAACAAGCTAAAAATTTAGGAATATCAGAAAAAGTATATTTTCCAGGATATATGTCAGGAAAAGATGTACAAAAAATGTATAAAGCAGCTGATATATCAGTATTTCCAAGTACTTATGAACCATTTGGAATTGTAGCATTAGAAGCAATGCTTTCAGAAAATCCAGTTGTAGTATCAGACATTGGAGGACTAAACGAAATTGTACAACATAAAGAAAATGGAATGAAAACATATTGTGGAAACCCAAATTCAATAGCAGATAGCATATTAGAACTACTATATGACCATAAATTATGTGCAGAAATAACCAAAAAAGCAAAAAGCAAAGTAAGAAATGAATATAATTGGAGTAAAATATCACAAGACACACACTTTGCATATCAAAAAGCAATCTGTCAATCAGTAGCAGAAAAACAGAAAAGAGAATTAGAACAAGAAAGAGCAAATAAAACTAAAAAAGCAAAAAACACAGAAAAAGAAATATCAAACTTACTATCATTTAAAAAACGTCAAGCCTATGCATAATGTCCCAAAGGTAAACGTCCCTTTTGGGACATTTCTGATAAAAGGAGGAAAAATGGAAGAATTTAAGTCAGGTTTTGTAACAATTATTGGAAGAACAAATGTAGGAAAATCAACATTAATAAATCTTTTAGTCGGAGAAAAAGTTGCAGCTATTGCAAATAAAGTTCAAACCACTAGAACAGCGATAAAAGGAATTGTTAATAAACAAAATTCACAAATAATTTTTACAGACACACCAGGTATACACAAACCAAAACATAAACTAAATGAAACAATGGTAGAAACATCATTTAGCATGATACCTGATGCTGATATTGTATTATTTGTTATTGAAGCTACTAGTGAAGATATTGGTAGAGGAGACAAAATAATATTAGACAAAATTAAAGAATCAAACAGAAAAACAATATTATTAATAAATAAAATAGATTTAATAAAAAGAGAAAATTTATTAAAATTAATAGAAACATACAGTAAAGAATATGACTTTACAGCTATTATACCAATTTCAGCTTATAAGGATAAATATAGAGAAATAATATTAGATGAAATAGAAAAGAACTTAAAACCTGGACCTGCATATTATGATATAGAAGAGTATACAGACCAAACCTTAAGACAATTAGCAGAAGAAACAATTAGAGAAAAAGCGTTGAAATTATTGCAAGATGAAGTACCACATGGAATCTTTGTAGAAGTTGAAAAAATGAATTTAAGAAAAAATAAAAAAAATGAAGAAATATATGATATTGAAGCAACAATTTATTGTTTAAGAGAATCTCATAAAGGAATAATTATAGGAAAAAATGGCGAAATGTTAAAAAGAATTGGTCAAACTGCTAGAATAGATATGGAAAAAAATTTTGGACTAAAAGTCAATTTAAAAACTTGGGTAAAAGTAAAACAAGATTGGCTAGATAATGATAAAATTATTAATAAATTTAAACTAAATTAGTGTATAAAAAAATTAAAAATGCAAAAGATAAATTAAAGGTAAAACTTTAAGGATGGAGATGAGGCTATGATTAAAAAATTAGCATGGGATGCATTTAAAAACACAGGTGACATTAACGCATTTTTAGAGTACAAACAAATTGAAAATTTAGAAAAAGGAATAGAAGAAATACAGGAAATACAAAAAAATACAAATATGAATTTAGAAAATAAATAATCTATTTAGAACAGGAGCAAAAATGGCAAATATAAAAATAAGTGGAATAGTAATTGCAGAAAATAACATGGGAGACTATGACAAAATGCTTACAATATTAACTCCAGGGTTTGGAAAAATATCTTGTGTAGCAAAAGGAGCACGAAGACCACAAAGTGCTCTTTTAGCAGGTACACAGCTATTTTGTTTCGCGGAATATATGATGTATAAAGGAACAACTACATATCATATAAATTCCTGTGAAACAATTGAAATGTTCTACAATTTAAGGACAGACTTAGATAAATTAAAATATGCAATACATATAAATAAAATTATTCAAGACATAACACAAGAAGGACAAAACTGTTACAAAATTTTACAACTTTTTTTAAATACTTTATATATAATATCAGAAACGGAAACTAATATGGATTTTATATTGAGCGTTTTTAAATTTAGACTTTTATGCATTTTAGGCTTTACACCAATAGTTTTAAATTGTGCAAGTTGTAAAAAACAAGAAGATTTGAATAAATTTAGTATTAGAGATAATGGATTTAAATGTGAGACTTGTGGAAAATTAGACAAGTCTTCAATTAATATGAGCGAAAGTACAAAAAATGCAATTAAATTTGTTGTTTCTGCACCAGCTAAAAAAGTGTTTTCTTTTAATTTAAAAGATGAAGGTTTAAAAGAATTTAAATTAATTTCTAAAGTTTATTTTAATGAGAAATTGGAAAAAGAATATAAGTTAGATGATTTATTTTAATATTTGACTAATGTATATATAAGTGTTAAAATTATATTATATAGATTTTTATAAATTAGGAGGTAGTTAAAATGAGGATAGAAGTTAATCAATTAATGGCAGGAATGAAACTTGAAGAACCAATTAAAGGACCAAATGGTGCAGTTGTATTAGGTGCAGGAATAGAATTAACTGCAAAGCAAATACAACATTTAAAAAAATTTAGAGATATTTATGTAGAAGTAGACTCAAAACAAGCAGAGGAAACTATGCAAGCTAAAGAAGAAGTAGAAAAAACAGTTAATCAGAAATTGGTAAAAGATACAGCTCAATCTATAAGAGAACTTTATGCACAACCTAATAATGCTAATGTAGAAAAAGTTAAAAACAATTCAAAACAAATAGTTAATGCTATTGAGAGTGATGAAGTTTTCAATTATAGTTTAGAAACTTATGAACAAAAAGATTTATTTGCTCATGCTGTTAGAGTTGCTTGTTTTTCGGTTGTTTTAGCTAAAATATATAATAATAATTTAAAAAAATTATATCCTAATATACATGAAGAAGATTTAATAAATTTAGAAGATGTTGCAAATGCAGCAATGTTTCATAATATTGGAAAAACTTGCGAAAATAAAGAAACACTTAGTCAAATAAAAGAAATACCAAATAAAGAAAAATTGCAAGAAATGTTTCCTGGAATTAAAGATACACCACTTGATAAATATGATAAAAAATTTACTTCAGTATATTCATATTGTTTAATAGAAGATATGCATTCAATTAGTGATAATGCAAAAAAAATGGTGTTATTATCAAAAGAGCCAGATTCAGAAAATGGATGTTTAAAAGTTCCTTTTAGACTTAGTAAACAAAAAACACCTTGGATGTCTGGAGCAAAAATTATTCGTGTATGTGATACTTTTGATAAACTAAATAAACGAGCAATGGACAATGAACATTCATTAGAAGAAGTAGCAATGGGACTTGCACAAAGTGCTAAAAATGGTTCTATTAGTCAAGAAGGAACACGATTATTAATTGATAATATACAATTATATCCACTTAGTACTAAAGTTAAATTATCAAATGGTCAAATTGCAACAGTAGTACAACATAACCCAGGTCTATATGGCATATATAAACCAGTTGTTAGAATAATAGGAACTGCCAAAAAGATAGATTTAGGAGAGGTCACAGATATAACAATAGTCTCAATAGTTAATAATAAACAAAATTTTCAAATTTTGTCTAAAGAACAAATAGATATTATGAAAAAGAATGCAATACAAAGTGATCACATACGTTAATAAAAAACACTTGCAAAAATAATTAATAAAATATATAATAAATTTATACAAAAGTAAAAAAGAAGGGAGCGATTTTTATGAAAATAAAAATAATAGGAAAAGAACTAAAAATAACAGAGGCTATTAATGATTATGTTGAAAAAAAATTAGATAGAATTGATAAATATTTTGAAGAGGCTGAAGCTGATGTTACTTTAAAAACAGAAAAAAATGTGCAAACAGCAGAAATTTGTGTTATAGCAAATGGAGAAAAATACAGAGCTGTTACAGAAGACAAAGATATGTATGCATCTATCGATAAAGATATAGATATATTAGAAGGTCAAATTAGAAAAACAAAAACAAAAAGAGAAAAAATGATGAAAGATGCAAGTTTAAAAACAATGGATGTTGCAAAAGATATAGTTTCAGAAATATCAAATGAAATTATAAAAACATCATATTATGACATAAAACCAATCACACCAGAAGATGCAGTATTAGAGCTACAAGCACATCCAACTCATAATTTTTTAACTTTTATTAATGTAGAAACAGGAAAAGTAAATGTAATACATAAACTAAAAGATGGAAGAAATTATGGACTAGTAGAACCAGAAGCATAATAAAAAGGTGATGAAATGAGAAAAATCAAAGAAGAAAAAGGCTCTATAACACTATATGTTATAGTAAGTATGATATTTTTCTTAATAGTAGTAGTTGCAATTTATGTAAGTTCTACAAATAAAAAAATAATACAAGAAAAACAAATTGAAGATATACAAAAAAGCTATCAAACAGAAGATATAAATGCTATATATGATGAAGCTCACTATTCAGATACCAAATATTTAGAAGTTCAAACATTAGAAGAATTGCAAAAAGCACTAGATGATGAAGATGCTAAATACATAAAACTCACAGCAAACATAATAACAACAAATGGATATTTAATAGTATCACAAACAAACACAATAGATTTAAATGGATTTACATACTCATCAAGAGAAATATCTGATGTAAATAAAGCTATTATAGTTACAGGAGAAAACACAATATTGACAATTGAAGACAGCAGTCAAGAAAAAAGTGGAAAAATAATTACAACAGATATTGGAACAAATAATAGAATAATATCAGTTGAAGAAAATGCAAAACTAAAATTAGAAAGTGGAACAATCTCAAATGATAATACAGATAAGCAAACATCGGAAGGAATTTATTTGTCTAATGGATGCAAATTCATTATGAATGGTGGAAAAATTACTCTAATGACTAATGAAGAAAACAACACAGCAATAAATTTAGATGGCGAAAATAGCGAACTTACATTAAATAATGGAGATATAATAGGAAACATTATACAAAATAGTATAGCAAAAATTATCAGAGGGAATATACAAGGAGATATTTTTGCAAAACAACCTGATAAAATGTCCATAGAAAATGCGACAATTACAGGTAAACTAAAAATATTAAATAATGATACTATACAAAATCTTGACAGTAGTGCTGTAATTGAAAGTGGAATAGAAACTATTAATCAATAAAAAATTATAAAATAAAAAGGCAGGAAATCATATCCTGCCTTTGTTATGTAACAAAACCAAAATATAACTTTCTACCTTCAATCATAATGTTAAAATTCTATCAGTCTATTCATAAATGAAACTATTTCATTTGACTTTCAACTTGTTGAATCATTTTTCTAACCATGTTACCACCGATTCTACCAGCGTCTTTAGCTGATATATCTCCGTTGTATCCGTCTTTTAAAGTAACACCAACTTCACTAGCTACTTCATATTTGAATTTATCTAAAGCAGACATAGCTTCTGGAACTAATTTTTTGTTTGAATTGTTTGCCATTTTTTTTCACCTCCTGCAAATATACATTTCTAGAAAAAAACATTTGCTTTTTCTAATACTATCATTTGCAAATTTAAGATAAATAAACAGGAAATTTTTTCAAATAAATTGAAAAAAATTTTTTGTTGTGATAAAGTGTCCCAAAAGGGACGTTTACCTGTGGGACATTTTTGTTTTACAAGCTTAGTAAAATGTCCCACAGGTAAACGTCCCTTTTGGGACAAAGGAGTGAAAAAATGTATAAAATAATTGCAGTAGATTTAGATGGAACATTATTAAATAGTTATGGAATGGTCACAGACGAAACTAAAAAAACTATAAAAAACGCAATTGAAAAAGGTACTGATGTTATTATTGCTTCAGGTAGACCAATTGATTCAATAAAAACAATTGCAAATGAAATCAATTCTAAAAATTTTTTTATTGCTGGAAATGGTGCTTTAATTTATGATATTAAAAAAGATGAAATAATATACGAAAAATTCTTAGATAAGAAAAAAATTTTAGAAATTATAGATGTATGTGAAAATAATAGTATTTCGTACAATATATATATACCAGAAATGATTTTGGCTAAAAAATTAGAATATAACGTATTATACTATCACAAAGAAAACCTAAAAAAAGACGAGGAAAATAAAACAAAAATAACAATTGTTGAAAATATGAAAGAATATGTAAAAAACTCTCAAAACGAAAAATATTTAAAAGTAACAATTTGTGATGAAAACAAAATAATTTTTAACTCAATTATTAGAAAATTAAAAAATATATCAGATATCGAAGTTTTGGAAGTATCACATATGTCAAGAAAAACAATAAAACAAGGAACAGAAGAAACAAAAATTGAATATTTTTATACAGAAATTTCTTTAAAAAATGTTAATAAATGGACAGCCATTGAATATTTATTAAATAAGTTGAATTTAAAAAAAGAAGAAGTAATTGCAATAGGAGACAATATAAACGACAAAGAAATGATAGAAAATGCAGGTCTTGGAGTTGCAATGGGACAAAGTACTCCTAATATTATAGAAATTGCAGATTATGTAACAGAAGATAATGAAAATGATGGAGTAAAAAAAGCTATAGAAAAATATATGGGAAAAGGGGACGTTCCTTAAATCCCTCAAAATAGGGAAAAAGGGACACTCCTTATATAGGAGTGTCCCTTTTTCCCTATTTTGAGGGATTTAAGGAACGTCCCCTCTTCCCATATTACAATAATGTTACGACAATATTATTTTTGTATTACAAGAGGAAAAATTTGTTGATTTTACAGCTATTTTGATGTAAAATTAAATGGAGATTAAAATAAAAATTAAAGGAGGAATTGGTGATGGCAACAAATCCAATGCAAAGAAAATCAAGAATTTCGTTTTTAATGGGAGTATTAGTAACTTTAATAATATCAGCACTTGTAATAGCACTTTTATTGTTACAATTAAAAAACTATAAAGATAAAGAAGCAGAAGAAAGGGCTAACAGTGTTAAAGTATGGGTATTATCACAAGATGTTATCTCAGGTCAAGTTATTACAACAGATATGTTAAAACAACAAGTAGTAAATAAGAACTATGTACCAAGCAATGCAATAGGAGATACATCTATTTTATCAAACTACTCATTAGAAGATAAAGAAGGAAATACAGTAGCTACAGAAAATAAAAAATTATATTTAGTAAATAAAAATACAAATAATAGACAAGAACTAAAACAAGATGATGATACAGGTAACTATTATGTAGAAACAAGAGGAGAAAAAACTTATGTAGAATTAGCAGAAGTTCCAATTGTAGCTAAAGTTGATATGTATAAAAATAGTGTTGTAACAATAGATATGGTTGCTAAATCAAATGAAAAAACAACAGATGATTTAAGAAAACAAGAATATAATATGATTATATTGCCATCTCAATTACAAACTGGTGAATATATAGATGTCAGATTAGCATTACCAACAGGACAAGATTATATAGTAGTTTCAAAAAAACAAGTAGAAATACCACAAGTAAATGGAGTGGATTCAGAAGATACTATTTGGATGAAACTAACAGAAGGCGAAATAATTACAATGAATAATGCGATTGTAGATGCATATAGAATGTTAGGAGCAAAACTATATATAACAACATATACAGAAGCAGGAGCTCAAAAAGCAGCAGAACCTACTTATGTTGCAACATATGAAGTTATGGAACTAATTGAGAAGAATCCTAATATAGTACAAACAGCAAAAAATGAATTATTAAATAGATACAATACAAATGCAGGAACAGTAAGAAATAATGGAATAGATAATGTTATAAGAAACAATGGAGCAGAAGGAGAAGAAAATTTAAAAACACAAATACAAGAAAGTATCACAAACTCAAAAGAAAACAGAAAACAATATTTAGATTCTTTAGCAGGAGACTATTAAAAGAAAGAGGAGAGTTATAAATGAAAAAAATAGGATTTATAGGAGCTTATGACAAAACAGATTTATTGCTTAATATAGCTAAAATACTAACAGTGATTGGGCAACGTGTATTAATTGTAGATTCTACACTTAATCAAAAAGCTAAATATATTGTTCCAGCAATTAGTCCTTCTTCAACATATGTAACCTCTTTTGAAGATATGGATATAGCAGTAGGATTTAACAACATTGACGACATAAAAAACTACTTAGGAATCACAAGTGACCTACCTTATGATATTTTGCTTATAGATACAGATGTTCAATCTAGAATAGAAGAATTTCATATAGAAATGGCAGACAAAAATTACTTTGTTACATCTTTTGATGTATATTCTCTAAGAAAAGGAATGGAAATATTAGAAAGTTTAAAAGTACCAATTAATATTACCAAAATATATTACACAAAAGAAGTGTTAAAAGAAGATGATGACTATTTTAACTTTTTAGCACTAGGACACAAAGCAATTTGGGATGACGAAAGAATCTATTTCCCAATAGAAAATGGAGACCTAACTGTAATTGCAGAAAATCAAAGATTACAAAAAATAAAATTTAAAAAACTTAGTGTACAATATAAAGATAGCTTAAGCTTTATTGTCCAACAAATATTAAACGAAAGAAGCGACTCAAATGTTAGAAGAGCAATAAAAACAATAGAAAGAGGGGCATAGTATATGTCAGTAATTACATTTGTTAATAATTCAACAGAAGAGACAGGAAAAACAATGTCTCTAGTTGCAATCGCAACACAAATGGCAATTGAAAATAATAATAGAATTTTAATTATATCAACCACAAATAAAGAAGATAAAATAAATAATTGCTATTTTGAAGATAAACAAGTAAAAAAAATCAGACTAGGAATATTTGGAGAAAATAGAACAACAATTGATACAGAAAGTGGAATAGAGGGAATTGCAAAAATTGTAAGAGCAAATAAATTAACACCTGAAACTATTACAAACTATACAAAAGTTGTTTTTAAAGATAGACTAGAAATAATTTTAGGAGCAGAACAAAAAAAACACACAGATAAAGAACTAGAAGAAAAAGAAGTTAACGAAGAATATATAGACTTAGTCAATATAGCAAGGATGCACTATGATAAAGTATTTGTAGACTTAGACTTTAATATAACTGAAGATGTTAGAAACACAATAATAAGAAATTCTGATTTAGTTATATTAAACACAAATCAAAATCCAAAAAACATAAAAAGAATAAAAGAAGCAAAACAAAATAACGAATTATTGCAATCACCAAAAACACTTATATTAATAGGAAGATATGATAAATTTTCAAAATATAATTCTAAAAATGTAAGCAGATATTTAGAAGAAAAAAATCAAGTATTATCAATACCATATAACACACTTTTCTTCGAAGCAGCAGGTGAAGCAGGAGTTCCAGATTTATTTTTAAACTTCAGAAAATTATCAGACCCAGACGATAAAAATACTATTTTCATGACAGAAGTAAAAAGAGCTTCAGAAAATATTATATACAGACTTCAAGAACTACAAGCAAATAGATAAACAAATAGGAAGGAGAGCAACAAATGTCAATAACAAATATTCTATTAACTTTAGTTGTCCTAGTAATAGCAAGTTTTCTAATATATTATGTTATAAAAAAGAAAAAAGAAGCACCAACAGAAGAAACACTAAATGTAGATGACAAAACATATACATTAGAAAAAATGCAAGAATTCATAAAAAGAAGACTAGATGAAATTACTAAAGTTAACCTATATGACATAGGACTTTCAGAAGAAGAATTAAAAAGAAGAAAAAATAAGAAATATGAATTAAAAAAGGCCTTAAAAGGATGTACTTATGGAGACATAAACGACAAAAAATATGTTAAAGAATTGATTTTTGACTTACTTTCAAAAGAATATAATGTTAATGAAAGTAACATATCAAAAGCAATTCCATTTGATGTTCCTTCTTTACTTACAGCACAAGATAAATTCGACATTTTAATATATATGTATAAAAAAGACTTTGGATATGAAGCATTAACACAAATAATAAAAAAATACGATTTAGCAGAACTAAAATATATAGAAGGAGAAACAAAACCATCTTATGTTATTACAGCACAAGAAATTGAAGACATTTATGAAAGAGAAGACTTACAATTAAACTTTACAGACAAATTATCAATTGTAGTACAAAGATTATATCAACACTATAAAGGATACAGTAGTATAGACGAAGTAAGAGACATGAACATAGATGGTGTATCTGGAGGTGTATCAGGTCTACCAGAAAGCTTTTTAAGCCAAGTAGCACAAACATCAGATGCAGACTATTTAGCACAAGTATCAGAACATAAAGTTCCAAGAGCATGTGACAGTATATGGATATTTTTCCAAGGTAAATCAATACGTTTAGCATTTTTAAGCTTTGGAACAGAATCAGAACTAAAAAGAGTATGTCAAAACATTTACAAATATAATAACCCAGGACAATTATCAGACACAAACGGTTATAAAATCAACGAAATGAAAGATGGTTCACGTGTTGTTGTTGTAAGACCAAGCTTCTCAGAAACATGGGCATTTTTCGTAAGAAAATTTGACGTAAAACGTTCAACACTAGAGCAATGGTTCAAAGGAGAACCAGGATGTGATGATTCAATAGAGCTATTAAAATATTTAGTAAAAGGTGCAAGAATTATATCAATCACTGGTGAGCAAGGTTGTGGTAAAACAACAATGCTTATGGGAATGATAGAAAATATATATGAAACAATGAACATAAGGGTTCAAGAAACAGCATTCGAGTTACACTTAAGAAAAATATACCCAACAAGAAACATACTTACATTCCGTGAAACAGATACAATATCAGGACAAGAAGGATTAGACGTTCAAAAGAAAACTGACGGTTCTGTTAATATTATCGGAGAGGTTGCAACAGACCCCGTAGCATCTTGGATGATACAAGCAGCACAAGTTGCATCCAAATTTACACTATTTACACACCACGCAAAAACATTTCCAAACTTAGTAACAGCACTAAGAAACTCAATGCTTAGAACAGGTGTGTTCAAAAATGAAAAAACAGCAGAAGAACAAGTTGTACAAGTACTAAACTTTGATATACATTTATCAAAAGACTTTAGAGGAAAAAGATTTGTAGAAAGAATCACAGAGTGTATACCAATTGAAGAAAAAAAT
Organism: uncultured Clostridium sp.; assembly: GCA_948441945.1. Taxonomy (GTDB): domain Bacteria; phylum Bacillota; class Clostridia; order TANB77; family CAG-508; genus CAG-269. Next base: position 14,189 of record CAOJQV010000021.1, read on the forward strand.
GAATATACATTCGACCACAGAAAAGAAGCAACCCTAGAAGGAAAAATAGACAAATTTTTTGACAATGCAACACATTATTTTGAAAAAATAACAGATAGAAAATTATATGAATATAGAAACATACTAGAATATATAGATGGAGAATATTTAATTACAAATCCAATCTCACAAGAAAACTTAAGAGGAATGAGAGAAAATATGGACGAGTCAGATTTAGAAGACTTTGATAGATTTGTAGAAAGACACTGGAGAAGAGGAAGTCTACTAGGTACTACACCAGTTTCAAGTGAACCAGTAAGAAAATCTAAAAGAGGAAGAAAACCAAAAAATAGAACAGAACTAATTTAGCCGTTAAAATAGGAGGTGATAGCAAGTGTCAAACCAAGTTATATATATAATTATGGGACTTTCAGTAGTAGCATTTATAATTATAGCAATAGCATATTACATATTATCAAAGAAAATGCAAAAATCAGAATATAAGAAAATACAAAAATTACAAAAAGGTACAAAATCAAGCACATTTTCAACTGAAATTCTATTTCAAAAATTATATTTAACATACAGAAAAATACCATTTATAAAAAAATATATTTTAAAATTAAGAAGAAGATTAGAAATTTTAAATATAGATGATGAATATGCAACAAGAAGAGACTCAGCTAAAATTATAACAAGATCACTTGCTATACTAATACCAGTAGTTATAATAACCATTATGGTTGCAAGACATAACTTCCTATTATTATTTATATTATTGATGTTCGAAATTTTTATGGTAGACATTTTAATAGAAAGTTCAGTAGATAGAAAAGATGATGCTTTATTAGTACAACAAATTGACTTTTTTTCAGAAATTAGACACGCATATCATGAATTTAATATGGTAGAAGAAGCAATTTATCAGGTGTCATTAGATGATGAAAAAGAAGTAGCAAGACAAGGGGAAAAAATACATGAAATATTAATTTCAGATGACCCTGAAACAGAACTAGAAAAATATTATGATGTTGCACCAAACAACTTCTTAAAAGAATTTGCTGGATTATCATATCTTACAAAAGAATTTGGAGACAGAAAAGTTGATGGAGCATCATTATACCTAAAAAATGTTGATAATATTACACAAGAAATGCAAATTGAAATTTTAAAAAGGGATAAATTAAATTATGTGTTTAGGAGTTTATCATTTATTTCAATTGCACCAGTAATGCTATTAGAACCATTAAAATCATGGGCAGTTTCAAACTTCCCATTTGTAAAAAACTGGTATTATGGAAAATCAGGAATGATAGTTCAAATACTAATTTTGCTTATAACTTTTATTTCTTATATATTAGTTAGAAAAATAAAAGATAATGGTTCTGTAAATATGAGTTCAAAAAACACTCAAAACCCATGGCAAGACAAAGTTTACAACAATAAATTAGGAAAGAAAATAGTAAACTTATTTTTGCCAAAAGATGGAACAAGAGAATATAAAAAAGTAAAAGACTTATTAAAAGATGCAGCATCTCCATTAAAAATGGAGTGGGTATATATAAATAGAGTATGTATTGCAGTTATAACATTTGTAGCATCACTATTTATATTCACATACTTGCATAATGTAGCAATTGACTATGTATATACACAACCAACTAGTGATTATGACTTAATTGGAGGGATGTCAGCAAAAGATGAAGCAAAGGCAATGGAAACGACCAAAATACATAATGAATTCTTAGATATGTTTAGAGGAAAACTTGATACAGAACAAAAAGATATAGAAAGGGCTATGCAAAGGTCTAAACATTATAAAGATGCAGAACCAGAAGAAATTGAAAAAAATGCGAAGAAAGTTTATGAAAAACTGCAAACAGTTAACTCAGAGTATCTAAAATGGTTTGAATTATTAATGGCATTTGTATTTATGATTGTAGGATATATGTCTCAAATTTGGATTTTAATGTTCCAAGCAAGGATGAGACAATTAGAAATGGAAGACGAAGTAATGCAATTCCAAACAATTATCTTAATGTTAATGAGAATTGAAAGAATTAATGTTGAGATGATACTAGAATGGTTAGAAAGATATTCAAATATATTCAAGAGCCCAATAACTCGATGCGTTAACAACTATGAAGCAGGAGCATGGGAAGCATTAGAAGAATTAAAAAATGAAATATCTTATATGCCATTAATTAGAATTGTAGAAAGCATGCAAGCTGCTGTTGAAAAAATTCCAATTAAAGATGCATTTGATGAGTTAGATTCAGAAAGAGAATATTACAGAGATAAGAGAAAAGAATCAAACGAAAGACTAATAAAGAGAAAAGGTATGATAGGAAAAGTTATAGGATTTGCACCAATGGTATGTCTATTTGTAGGATACTTGATTGTACCATTAGTATTTATAGGTCTTACAAGTATGTCAAATTCATTTAGCTCTATGTCATCAACATCATTCTAAAAGGAGGCAAAATTTATGGAAAATGCATCAAAAGCTTTGCTAATGGCAGGTGGTATATTAATTGCTATATTAATAATTGGAGCATTGTTGCTGATGGTTACTCAAATAGGCGATTACCAAAAAACAAAAGATAGTGGAGCAAAAGCTACTCAAATTGCAAAGTTTAATAGTGATTTTGAAAGATACTTAGATGATAAGGGAATTAAGGGAACAGATATAGTTTCTTTGATTAATAAAATTGCAGATTATAATACAAAACAAGCTAATAATACTGGAAGTACTTCAGGTGTTACGAATTATGTTGATTATAATGTTAAAATGAGTATAACTATAAGTGGGTTAGATGAATTTAATGAAAAGTATGCTTATGATAATTTAACAAATGATGATAAGTTGTTTAATCCTACTGCAAATGGAGAGTTAAAATATGACACAACTACTGCAAAAGGAACTGAGTTGATAAATAAAATGAAAAGTTTTACAGATTTACAAAGTAAAGCAAGTATAGCAAATTTGAAAAAAATATCTTCATTTTATACTAAAGGTACAACTAAAGAGCAAATTGAAGACGAATTAGAAAGATTAGGAGAAGATGAGCTTGCAGAAGAAGTGAGAAATGAAAGTATATCAATGGATACTATTATAAAATATACACAATATTCAGAATTTAAAACATCAACATTTAAGAGCACTAGAGAACCAGATTATAAGAATGGACAAATACAAAATTTATATTTCGAATTTATAAAATAGAGGTGAATTATGGAAAATGCATCAAAAGCCTTATTAATGGCAGGAGGAGTATTAATAGGAGTACTAATAATATCTTTAGCAGTATTTTTATTTGCTGACTTTGGCTCAACTTCAGCAGAAATTAATGCTCAAAATGCTCAAAAGCAAATAACATCTTTTAATTCCAAGTTCACTGCTTATCAAGGATATTATGAAGGAGAAGGAAATAGTAAAGATTGGAAGATTACAATATATGATATTGTTTCCTTAGCAGCTTTTGCAAAAGAAAATAATGAATATTATGAAGTTAACTCAAGTAGTGAGGATAATTATATAAGTGTTAATATTATCCGGAAATTTTAATATTGAAAAAAATAATAATTATACTGACCTAATAAATAAATATTCTAAAGAAGGAAATCTTACTAAATTCAGTTGTGGAGAAGATGCAATCAAATATAACAATCCTAATGGAAAGGTAAGTAGTATAACATTTAAACAATTATAAATTTTTAATAGAAAAATAACAAAAAACATTGAAAAAGTAAATGTTAAGTGCTATAATAGAATAGGAGCAGAAACATGAAAAAAATAGCAATATTTTTTGCAATCATTATAATTTTAGTATGTGGAATTTCTTACATATATTTAAACTATAAAGCCAATTATAATACATCTAAAAAAGCTAATTTAGAATTTGAACGATATTTAAATGAAGAAGTATATGGAGTAGACTTAGCAACAATAATAAATAGAGCAATTGACAATAATCAAAAAAATGAAGTTCAAAGAAATAACAAAGGAATTTACCAAAATAATGATACAAATTCAATTAGTATGGAAATAAAGATGATAGATAATGATACTATTTATCAAATGGAAACGATTTATAATGGTGGAATTCAAAATTTTGTTAACTATTATGGCAATATACAATTTAAATGTGTAGAAATAAAATATCATAACTCTACAAATAAAGTAAGATATTTGTTATTTGAGCAAATAACAGAATAAATAAGTTATTAAACTTACTAATGACTAATTAGTATATAATATAAATAAAAATTATTAACCAAGGAGGAAATGGAAAATGGAAAACGCGTCAAAAGCATTAATTATAGCAGGAGCTATATTATTAGCTATATTAATTATATCATTAGGTATGATGGTACTTAGCAATGCAACAGGTCTTTTAAAAAATGGTGGAATGGATAAAGCAGGAGTTCAAGCATTTAATGAAACATTTTTAAAATATGAAGGAAATAAAAAAGGTAGTGAAATACGTTCATTAGTTGCAGAAGTTATGTCTAATAACAACAGTGATGAGGCCTCTGAAGAGACACAGGTATCAATAAGTGAGATGGTAATATTAGATAAAGAGGCAGGAAGTACACCAACATATAATGCTAATTTTAAAAATACTAAGACATATAAAGTTTCTGTTGAATATAACAACAAAGGAAGAGTTAGTAACATAAAAGTTGAAGAGTAAGTAATATAAAATAGAGTTTATAGGCACAACTTTAATAAAAACCTAAATAACAAATAAGGAGAATAATAATGGAGAACGCTACAGAAGCATTGAAAATGGCAGGAGCCGTATTAATATTTGTTTTAGCAATATCCATTATTATTTTAGCATTTGGACAAGTTAGAGAAACATCAGACATCATATTAAGCTATAAAGATAGGGAAACAGAGTACATAAATGATGAAGAAAACCGTTATTATGAAACAAACACTTCAGTAAGAACAGTTAGTCTTGAAACAGTAATTCCATCTATTTTTAGAGCATATTTAGAAAATTATAAAATTGTATTTGAAGGATTAAATGAACCTTTATATAAAATTAAAAACAAAGACGGACAATTGGTAGACAAGTATACATTAGATTTAGAAACAAATCAAGATAAAGAATATAGAAATGTAGTTTTAGGAACTGATGAACAGAAAAAAGAGTTTATTAAAGGAATTTTATATCATGATTTTAATGGTTTAGATGAACTTAAATTTAATGCAAAATTTTTTATTCAAATAGGTGAAACACCATTATATAAACAATTAGAACGGTAAAACAATTACAGAATATTTAGGAGTATATTATCAAGAAGATAGTATTGATACACCAGATGTAAATAAAATACAAAAAAGAATTATAACCTACAAAATTCAATAAAAGTTTAAAAAATAAAATGTTATAATAAATAAAAATCGTATAATAGGAGGAAAAATAGATGAGCGATACATTAATAACAGTAGTAGCAATAGTATTAGCAGCAACATTAATATTTGTTGTACCATTAATGACAATGGCAGATAGATTTGACGCTACTTCAAAAGCAGAAGTAGAAGCTATTGTTTCAGATTTTGTTGATGAAATTAGAACAACAAGAAAAATAACTCAAACAAAATATGATAAATTTATACAAAATCTATCAGCCACAGGATATACTTTTGGAACTGATATTGAAGTAAAAGTTTTAGACGAAAACCCAGGAAAAAAATCTTTACAAACAAAAAGTGATAAAATCGGAGAAAATGTATATTACTCAGAATATACATCACAAATTGAAGAAGAACTAAAAACACAAGGTGAAAAGGTGCTAAAAAAAGGTGATAAAGTTTTAATTACAGTAAGAAATACAGATTTAACATTAGCACAACAAATGAAAGAATTTATGTATAAAATTGTTGGAAATGACACTGCTAATGTTATAGCATCTAAGGCTGGGATGGTTCAATAAGGAGGAAAAAGTATGGATGATATACTTTCAGCAATTATAGGAATCGCGTTGGCAGCCATATTAATGTTTATATTCCCACTAATAACAATGTCAGATAGAGCAGATGATATTTCACAATTAACAGTAAAAATTGCTACAACCGAATTTGCAGAAGAAGTAAAAGCAACTGGAAAGATTTCAGCAGATGGATATTCAAAATTTATACAAAATATAGGCTCAACTGGAAATACATATAATGTAGAATTAGAGGTAAGAGTATTAGATGAAAATCCAAGTAGAAGACTCGTATCAAATTCATCAGCAACAGAATATGGAGAAAACTTATATTATTCTATTTATACATCACAAATTTTAAAAACACTAGAAGATTATGATTATATTTTAAAAGAAGGCGACATTTTTATAGTTAGTGTAAAAAATACAAATCAAACAATGGCTCAACAATTAAAGAATTTCTTTTATACAGTAGTAGGAAGAGACACTTATACAATAGCAGCAACTGGAAGTGGAATGGTAACAGCAACTGGAAAATAAAATTGAATAAAATAGATGAGCTTGTAATATAGATTACAAGCTATTTTAAAATAAAAAGCAAAGGAAAGAAAAATTTATGAAAATACAAAGCCTAGCAATAATATTTATTATAATAATTTTGCCAATATCATTAGTTTTATCATCATATACTAAATCTAGGGTAGAAACACTTAGTTTACAGGCAGAATATGATTCAAAATTAAATGATTCAACATTTGATGCTTTAAAAGCATATCAATTAAACAGCTTTGCAACAAATGGAACAGGAGATTATACGAACTCAAAAATAAGAGATATTGAAGCTTCTGTAAATACATTTTTTGACTCTATGTCTTTAAATTTTTCTACTTTAGGATATACAAAAAATACTTTGCAGAATTTTGTTCCAGCTTTAGTGTATACGATGTATGATGGATATTATATATATTCGCCATATAAAAACACTTGGAATCAGAATTCACAAAATGAAGATATAAAAAAAGAAATGAAACAACAAATACCAGAACAAGAAAGTGGAACTTATAAAGATGGACAAACTTTATATGGCTTAAAGCCTTATGTTTATTATAGTGCTAGGTATATAAAGGAAAGTACTGATGTTGTTATTACTTATTCATTAGATAATTATATTCAAATACAGGGGACTATGATGATAGGTGGTAAACAAACAACTGTAAGTAAATATGGGTATCTGTTAAATGGAAATGATGATATTGAAGTAAATGATAGCGGAATTAAATATAAAGGAATTCTAATAGGAAATGAGATTATAAAGGAAAACGTATATGTAGGAGGTGGTGTTAGCTCATATGTTTGTATAAAAGAAAATGGAACTAAATATTATCAAAATACAGATGGAAATGTTTTTACTGTTGTAAATGGTAAAAAAATACCACAAGGAGATTCATATAAAGAAAAATTTGAATCAGGAAATTCAAATGCACAAAATTATTATAGAGAAGCTAAAGAACTATATGAATTTATTACAAATACAGATTTGAAAGATTTAACTGTATCAAATATTGTAAATCCTGCCACAGGAAAAACATATCAACAAGGTAATACAAAAAATCCATATACAAATGTAGGAAAAATTTTTGATTTTGATAATATAGAATCACAAGAATCAAATTTCAACACACACAGAATAGATGTTATAAAAAACTCAATTGAAACAAATTTAGCAACTGTAATTAATAATTTTAATAATTTTTCAGGAGCTTCTACAGACTTTAGAATGCCTAAATTAAAAGAATCAGACTGGGATACAATTATGGAAAACATATCTATTATAAGTTTTATGCAAGGAGTAAATATTGGAGGAAAAGTTTATAATGGATATTCAATAATATCAAATAATAAAAATGAAGATATTGTTATGCCAGATTCGATTTATATAAAAAATGATACCACTGGAAAAATACATAGAATAACAGAAGAAAATTTAACTTATCAAAGTGGAATGCAAGGAATTTACAATGTTAACCTAGAAATAAGAAGTGGAGAAGATTCACAAGGTGAAATCAGCTATTATTTTCCAATAGAAGGCGAATTATCTTATGAATCAATTGTAACTCAAAATGGAATTAATCCTGACTATTATACAAAACATAATGGAGACTTAAATGTTTATGTACAAAATCTGACAGATGAAAATTTAAAAAGCATATATTACACTGCCTTAGCAAGAGAAAGATATGGATTATACAGGCAAAAATTAGAAATACCTTAATAAGTTAGTAAATAAAACTGAGTAAATATATATTTATTCAGTTTTTTTAATATACATATTTTGTATAAAACAATTCAAAAAGTCAATACTAATAATAAAAGAAAAAAAGGAGAAAAAACTTGAAAAAACATCAATTAATATTCAAGATACTTATGATTATTTTATTATTAGTTTTATACATTTATATAGTATATATCCAATCAATTCCAGACAATATAGTTGTATTTGAAGGAGAGGTAATTAACTTAAAAACTATTTTAGGACTAAAAGCAGATTTAACACAAGAAGATGATGTAATAGAAACAATATCAAGTAATCAAAACAAAGTAATTAATAGCGTAGGAAAAAAGACAGCCAAAATTAGTTTATTTGATAGTATATTTTTAAAAGACGTAAATATAGACGTATTGCCAAGAACTAAAGTAATTCCTGTTGGTAGTATAGCAGGAATAAAACTGTATACAAGTGGAGTATTAGTTGTTGGTATGTCAGAAATTCAAGGTATAGATAATAAAAAATATAAACCTTATGAAAATACTGGAATAGTAGAAGGAGATACAATCGTTTCAGTAAATAGCAATTTAATTAATACAACAGAAGACTTAATAGATAAAGTAAACTCATCAAGTGGAAATGAAATATCAATACAATATATTCATAACGAAAAAACCTTGCAATGTTCTATTAAGCCTGTACAAACAAGTAATTCAGAATATAAATTAGGACTATGGGTAAGAGACAGTGCAGCAGGTGTTGGTACAGTTAGCTTTTATGACCCAGAGTCAAAAAGATTTGGTGCTTTAGGACATGGAATTACAGATATTGATACAGAACAGCTAATAGATATATCATCAGGAGAATTTGTAACAACAAAGATATTAAATGTAATAAAAGGAGAAAGTGGTAATCCAGGAAGAATTCAGGGAACAGTAGAAAATCAAAAAAACATAGGAACAATTTATAAAAATACAAAATTTGGAATTTATGGTACAGTTGAAAATATATCTAGTTTAGAAATTGATACTTCTAAGGAAATGGAATTAGCTTTAAGAGATGAAATACAGACAGGAAAAGCAACAATATTATGCTCTTTAGACAATGAAAAGGTAGAAGAATATGAAATTGAAATAGAGAAAATTTATAAAGAGAATAATTATGATAATAAAAGTATGTTAATTAAGATTACAGATAAGAGATTATTAGAGAAGACAGGTGGCATTATTCAGCGGAATGAGTGGTTCTCCTATTATACAAAATGGTAAGTTTATAGGAGCTGTAACACACGTATTGGTTAATAATCCGACCGAAGGATATGGCGTTTTTGGCGATATTATGCTAAAGCAGATGAAGTCAGTAGATTAATAATAGAACCTATAAGTAATAGTTTTGAAAAAAGTTTAATTTTTTTTATAAAAACTATTGCTTTTTTGTTTTGTTTATTATATATTGTGTTTGCAGTAAATATACAACTTAATAGTTAAATACTGGAAGAAAAAATTTACTAAAATTTTAAGAAAGCAGGAGGTATTTTTAGATGAGAGATGAAATTTTAGAAGAGATTTTAACAGAAGTAAAAGGTTTGAAGCCTGAGATTGAAAGGGTTCAAACAGAAGTAAGAAAAGAAATGAACATAAGATTTAAGGAGCAAGAAGAGAAATTTGAGGAGAGATTCCAAGCAATTGACAAGAGATTCCAAGAGCAAGATGACAAATTCATGAAAATGTTCAAAGAACACGATGACAAATTCATGAAGATGTTTAAAGAACAAGATGAGAAGTTTATGAAAATGTTTAGAGAACAAGAAGAAAGATTTGATGCCAAAATTGCTAAACTTTCAGAAGACATTGCTAAACAATTTAGAGATGTTACAGACCTAATAATAAAAAGGCAAAATGAGAAAGCAGAAGAAATAAGAAAAGAACTACAAGAACACATAAAAAAAGAAAAGAAAGGATTAAAAGCTTTTAAACAAGCAATTGCATAAATAAAAATACATAAAAAAGACAATGTTAATATAAAATAACATTGTCTTTTAAAATTTATTTTAATAGCATTGGACCGACTTCAGTTACTGTACCAGCACCCAAAGTTAAAACTATATCATTTTCTTTTACATTATCTTTTAGAAAAGAAACACAATCATCAAAGTTAGGCATATAACAAGCAGTTTTTCCTAAAGAAACGATTTTATTTACTAAATCTTCAGAAGATATATTAAACGTATTAGTTTCTCTAGCTGCATATATATCTAAAACAATAACATTATCAAAATTCAATAAAGCATTTGCAAAATCAGATAAAAGATTTTTAGTTCTACTATAAGTATGTGGTTGGAAAACAACCCAAGATTTATTATGTTTTTTACTGTTTAATGCTTTTGAAGTTGCAACTATTTCAGTAGGATGGTGTCCATAGTCATCATAAATACTAGCACCATTTAATTTTCCCTTAAATTCAAATCTTCTATGAGCACCTGCAAATTTTTTTAAAGCATTTTGAATATACTTTTTATCAATTTTATAATAATCACATAGTGCAATACAAGATAATGCATTTAAAATGTTGTGAGTTCCCAGAACTGATAATTTGATTTTTGCAAAAAATTCATTATTTTTGTATACATCAAATTCAGGAAAGCCATCATTATCATATTGGATATTTTTAGCATAGAAATTAGTATCTATATTTTCAATTCCATAAGTAAGGACATTAGCACTTGTATACTGTGGTAAATCAAGACAATTTTTATCATCACCATTAATAACTAATAGGCCATCATCAGGCAATAATTTTGTATATTTTATAAAAGCATTTTTTATATTATCAAAAGTTTTAAAATAATCTAAATGGTCGTTATCTATATTCAAAATGACTTCAGTCTTTGGACTAAATTTTAAAAAGCTTTCTACATATTCACAAGCCTCAATTATAAAATGTTCACTATTACCAACTTTATAATTTCCATCTATAGCATTTAAAAAAGCACCAACCTGAATGCTAGGGTCTTTTAAAGCTTCTAAGAAACACATAGAAATCATAGAAGTAGTAGTTGTTTTTCCATGTGTACCAGAAATACAAATAGTATCTGTAAAACATCTAGTTAATTCACCTAAAAAGTCAGCTCTTTCAATTGTTGGAATATTTAACTTTTTAGCTTCTAACATTTCTATATCATCTGGCTTTATTGCAGCTGAATAAACAACAACATCAGATTTTGCTACATCATCTAAATTATATCCAATAGTAACTTTTATACCAATAGAAGCTAATTTATCAGTTACTTCAGACTGTGACCAATCAGAACCTGTAACATTAAAGCCCCAATTTGTTAGTATTGCTGCAATACCACTCATACTTATTCCACCAATACCAATCATGTGTACATTTTTATATTTTTTAATATTATTTATATCTGGCATCAAATTTCACTCCCTAATAATTATAACAGATAGATTATATAATTAACAACCATAAAATTCAATAGTTTTTACTAAATTTTAGAGTTATTATAGCAAAAAGTTTTTACTAAAGTATATGATTTTTATATAAAAATAGTACAAAACTAATATTAGAAAAAATAATTATAAAAAATGTAAAAAAAAGAAGGAAAAAATTTTTTTATGGAGAATAATAAAATAAGTACATAAGAATAAACTAATATGTACAAAATAAACTTAAGGAAGGCGGGTGCACCACAATGCAAATAACAGATGTACGTTTAAGAAAAGTAAATTCAGAGAACAGAATGAAAGCTGTTGCTTCTGTAACATTCGATAATGAATTCGTAATTCACGATATAAAAGTTATCGAAAGCCAAAACGGATTATTCATAGCTATGCCAAGCAGAAAAACTCCAAACGGAGAATTCAAAGATATAGCTCATCCAATCAATGCTG
>CAOJQV010000022.1 GCA_948441945.1 uncultured Clostridium sp.
AGTGAAATGAACTATGAAAAAGGAATAGCTAGGGAAGAGGGACTAAAGGAAGGACTAAAAGAAGGAAGAAAGGAAGCAGAAAAAAGAAGAAACATAGAAATAATAAAAGAAATGAGAAAAAAAGATTTCTCAACAGAATTAATAATAGAAATAACAAAATTAACAAAAGAAGAAATAGAAGAATTAGAAAAGCAAGAAATAAAAAAACAAATCAATTAAGTAAATTTTCCAAAAAACATTGCCAAAACTTAATAAATATGATAAAATAGCTATACTTTAAATAAGCAATAGCTATTTTAAAGTTCTCTACTTAACTAAAAAGTTAGGTTATAAAATCCATAGGGAGGTGAAAATAATGAATAAATACGAAAGTGTTATCATTGTTAATCCAAATATTGATGAAGCTGGAATAAAAGCTTTAGAAGAAAAATTTACAGGATTAATAAATGAAAATGGAAAAGTAGAATCTGTTGAAAACATGGGCAAGAAAAAATTAGCTTATGAAATCAAAAAATTCAAAGAAGGTACATACATGTTATTTAACTTTGAAGCAAAACCAGATTCAATTACAGAACTTGAAAGAGTTTACAGAATTACAGATGATATTATCAAATTTATCGTTGTAAGAAAATAAATGGTTGTGTTATAGCTTTGATATTACAAACCATTATATGCGTTAGAAGAAAATTAAAAAATAAAATGTGGGACCTAAATTAAAGTAGATTTGGCAGACAAAATTTTATAAAAAAATTTTGGATGACGATGAACGAAGCAAAGCGAAGTGATTTGCAAAATAAAAAATTTGAAAAAATTTTTTATTTGCGATGAGTGAGCGAAGCGAAACGAAAGGATGATAAAAAATGAACAAAGTAATATTAATGGGAAGACTTACAAGAGACCCAGAAGTAAGATACACACAAACAAACAATACTCTAGTAGCTTCATTTAGCTTAGCGGTAAATAGAAGATTTGTAAGACAAGGAGAAGAAAGACAAGCAGACTTTATAAATATTGTAGCTTGGAGTAAATTAGGAGAATTTTGTAGCAAATACTTTAAGAAAGGTCAACAAGTAGGCGTTATAGGTAGAATTCAAACAAGAACTTGGGATGATGACCAAGGAGTAAAACACTATATAACAGAAGTAGTTGCTGAAGAAGCCTATTTTGCAGATAGTAAAAGAGATGGAGAGATGGGAGCAGGAGATTTTGAAAATACTTTTGGTAATACAATGCCAGGAAGTATGGGTTCAGACTTTGAAACATCATCTTCAGATGATTTACCATTTTAGATAATAACGAGAGGGGGAAATAGTAAAATGGCAGATAAAAAACAAAAAAGAAATAATAACAATAACTATGATGAAGATTATAACCCAAAATTTAGAAAACAAAGAAAAAAAGTATGCATATTATGCAGTGATAAAAACTTTAATTTAGATTATAAAAATCCAGAACAATTAAAGAAATTTGTAAATGATAAGGGTAAAATCTTACCAAGAAGAACAACAGGATGTTGTGCAAAACATCAAAGAGATATTACAATAGCAGTAAAAAGAGCTAGACATATCGCAGTTCTTCCTTATGCTCAACAATAATATTAAAATAAAAGCTAGAAATTTTAAAATTTCTAGTTTTTTTTTAATTGCTATGATATAATGAAAAAAATATTATCATGGAGGAACATAAAATGTTTGAATGTATAAAGAAAGTAGTATATAAAAAACAATTATCATTTAGCCCAGAACAATATTTTAAGTTAGAAAACAATGAAAATAAATATATTGTAACATATTCAGATAGAAACAATCTAAAAACTAAAGAAGTTAGTAATGAATTAGTTATACAATATTTTGACCAATTATTTAGAATAATTGATGGATGGAAAAATCACTATGAAGATACTAAAAATGCAATTATAGATGGAACACAATGGCAATTACAAATTGAATATAAAGATGGTGAAGAAGAAAATTATATTGGAATAGATAAATTTCCTAGTAATTTCGAATATTTAGATGAAATAAAATATGAATTAATAAATAATGTTGGAGAGTAAAATATGAACCCTTTGGATTTTGATATAAAAGATAGCATTCCTCATATAATAGATGCCTGGGCAGAAGTTTATGGAACTGAGCATAAAGAACTACTAAAGCAAAGAGAACATAGAAATTTTTATGTTACTTACAATAATATTGATGGTATAGAAGATTATATAGAATTCTTAAAAGATTGCAAACAAAAAGAACTTGCAATCAAATTTTTAAATAAAATCGGTATAAACACAAGCAAATTTAAACAAGAAAGTTATGCTGAGGATTTAGATGAAAATATAAATAAACTAATAGAAGTATTTATAGGAGATTATAGAAATATAGGACCTATAAACAGTATGCTTTCATCAGATGGTATTAATGCTTGGGATTTTACTGACGAAAAAGAAAAAACTCAAAATGTCGAAGAAAAAATTAAATTTCTAAATATTATAAGAGGAAAAAATGCTGAACCAATTACAAAAGAGACTTATGGAGAATTTTGTAATACAAATGAATATAATAAACTTAAACGAAATATTGAAGTATATAAAAAATTTTATGAACAGAATATACAAGAATATGAAGAATATATAAAAGAGTTAGAACCATATGAAGAATATGTAAGTAATGAGAAAAACAGAAAAAAAGAAATAGAAAAAAATAAACGTACTGAATTATATTATCAAATAGAGGAGATATTGCCTAATGATATAAAGGATAAGCTACATAATGAATGTTTTAATATAGAAGAAAAAAAGAGAATGATATTAGGAACTATAGTAGAAGGCAAACTTGGGGTCAAAAGTTATATTGAGTACTTTTCTCAAAAAGATGAAGAAAAATTAAAAGACCCATTAATTAATGAAGATTATAAAAATTATATTTATAGTTGTAGAATAAACTACATTAAACAAATGGGGAATAAAACAGGTAAAGAATTATCTGATTTTGAAAATTGTAAAGAGTTTTACAAATATTTAATTAAACAAAAAGAAGTGAAAAAATTAATAGTACCAACTAAAATAGCAAATGAAATAACAAAATTAAGAGAAAGAGCTTATGAAGAATCTCAAAGAGACTTTGTGTATAATAGTAAAGATTTTATTGAAAATACTAAGCAATTTGATAATGATGAAGACTCTAAAGAGGCTATTTTTGAAGTAGAGAAACAGCAACTATTATGCATTGCACGAGCTACTAGGGGAGGAAAATTTGCACCTGTTGTTTTTCTTAGTATATTAAAAGGAATCAGAGGTGATATTGCTATAGAAGTATTACACGAGTTAGGACATAGTTTTGAAGCAGAAGGAATCACTGGAACGAATTGTTGGAGATCAGGGTTTGAAAATGGTGATCCTGAGAAACCTAAAAATCCATATAATAATGAAAAACGTAAATATGAAAGATTTAATGAGACAATACATGATATGTTAACAATGGAAGCTAACGAAGTTCTACACAAAAAAGGAATATATCTATTTGAACGTAAAGAATTAACTATAGACGCTAAAGATATTAATACATCAAATATCTGTAAAAGTTTATTAACAAGATTTTTAGGAAAATATAGAAAAGAAATTATAGATGTATTATTATTTGGGGATATGGAGCACTTGCATAATAAAGTAGGAAAAGAAAACTTTGAAGAATTAGTTGATATTTTAAATAAAGTAGATTCTTTAGAAAATTGTGAAAATCTAGAATTAACAAAAAAACTTAAAAACAATGAAAAAGATCATCCTGATGTGATAGAATATTATAGACAACTAGAAAAATTAGAAAAAGTATATGATGATATGGAAAAACATATATCGACGGAAGATGCTCTAGATATATTAAATAGTGCAGTACAAGCCACAGAAGAAAAAACAAGAATGGGACAAATACAGGGAGTCAAAGAAAAATTAAAAAATATTATAGAGAAAATAAAAGGAAAAATACAAAGTAACCAAGGAGAAAGAGAAAAATGAGTACTTATACAAAAGAAACTTATAGTGAAGTCTGCGAATTCCTAGGATTATTAGGAGCATATTATATAAGCAAACTTCCAAACAAGTTAGTAGAACTATTTGAGGAAAACAAAAGCGAAGAATATGTACCACATATAAAAACTAATATACCAATAAAAGACCAATCATTAAGTGAAGATACACTTGCAATAATAGCAGTATTAAATTTACAATATTGGTGTGAAGACGAAAATGAAATAAAAAGACTTAAAGAAGTATACAAAAAAAATGAAGAAGAATATCAAAGAACATTACAAGAAAAATATAATAGTGACGATATTTTTAAAAATAAAAGAAAACAATATGAACCAACTAATACAACAGAAATGGTAGAATATAAGTCACTCCCATTTTATAAAAGATGGATAAATATAATAAAAAGAAGGCTAGTAAAAAGATACTAAGCGGAGGGAAAAACAAGGTATGAACCTTTTAAATATAGATTTAAAAGATTATATGTCAGACATAATAGATGCTTGTGCAGAAGTCTATGGCATTGAAAATAAAGAACTTATAAAAAGAAGAGCAGACAAAATTATATATATTATGTACAATAATCTTAATGGTATAAAAGAATATGCAACTATCTTAGAAAAATGCAAGCAAAGAGGAATTCCTGTGCAAGAACAAGAGTTAGAGCAATATAAAAGATATGTACAAGATGAAACAGCTAGAAAAAAACAGATACAAACAGATAAAAGAAATACATTATACAGTAACTTAGAAAATATATTACCAGCTGATGTAAAAAAATCTCTAGATAATAAATATTCCAGCATAAATGAAAAAGGAGAAGCTCTTTTAGGAAATGAACTCGGTAATTATTTAGGGGATAAATTAGGATTAAAAACATGCCCAGAATATTTTTCACAGGAAGATGAAGAAAAATTAAATAATCCATTAATTGAGGAAAAACGTAAAAATGAAATTTACTATTTTAGAACTCGATATTTTGAAAGAATTGGTGCTACAATAGATAAGAAAGTATCTGATTTTGAAAATGCTAAAGAGTTCTATGAGTATTTAATTCAGCAAGAAGATATAAAAAAGTTAATACTACCAACTGAAATTGCAGACAAAATGACTCAATTAAGAAAAAAAGCTTATGAAGAATCTCAGAAAGAATTTATATATAATAGTAAAGAATTTAGTAAAAATGATAAGTTATTTGGCGATAATGAAGATATAAAAAAGTCAATCTATGAGAACATAGAAGAAAAAAGAATGTGTGTAGCAGGAAATAAAATAAATGGAAATTTTGTACCTATTCTTTTCTTTGCTATTAGAGAGGGAGAATTTGGACTTCTTGACTATGCCTTTCTACATGAACTAGGGCATGTTATCGAATCAGAGAAAACTCCAGAAGCAAATGATTGGAGAAGCGGATTTGAAAAGCAAACTAATAATGCACCTAATAATCCATATAATAGCAAGAAACGTAAATATGAAAGATTTAATGAAACAATACGAGATATGTTAGCAATAGAAACTACTGGGATTTTACATAAAAAAGGAATATATATTTTTGAACCAAAAGAATTTGTAAGAGATGCTAAAGATCACAATACATCAAGTGTTTGCAAAAGTCTATTAACAGAATTTTTAGGAAAATATAGAAAAGATATTGTGGATGCACTATTACATGGATTCACAGAAAAACTATATTATAAAATAGGAGAAGAAAATTTTGAGGAATTAGTTGATATTATAAATAAGGTTGATTACTTAGAAGATTATCCGAAATTAAATTTAACACAGAAATTAAAAAATAATGAAAAGGATGACCCTATTGTTATAGAATATAATAAGCAATTAGAAAGATTAAATCAAGTATATGCTAATATGGAAAACTATTCGTTAGTAGGAGAAAATATAAATCCACTAAAAAGCGCAATCCAAGCAACAGAAGAAAAAACAAGAATGGGACACATATTAGGAGTTAAAGAAAAATTAAGGAATGTTATAAATAAGATAAAAGGAAAAAAGGACAATATCAAAGAAGGAAGGTAAAAATGTTAGAAGAATTAGGAATTAATAAAGAATTAGAAGAACTATCAAAAAAAGTTGAAGAAGAATTAAAAGAACAATTTGATGAAATTGAAAGAATAAAAGAAATAAATAGTCTAAAAGTATTAAAAGCTTTTCAAACAAGTAACCTACAAGAAATGCACCTAATCTCATCAACAGGATATGGAATAGATGAAGCAGGAAGAAACAAAATAGAAGAAATATATGCAAAAGTTTTTAAAGCAGAAGACAGTCTAGTGAGAGCACAATTCATATCTGGAACACATGCACTATCAATCACATTATCAGCATTATTGAGACCTAATGACACAATGATAAGTATTACAGGAGCACCTTATGATACTCTACAAACTGTAATAGGAAGTGGTAAAGAAATAAGTGACAGCTCATTAAAAGCATATAGAATTAAATATGAACAAATAGAATTAATAGATAATGACTTTGACATCAAATTAATTCAAAATAGACTAAAAAAGCAAGATGTAAAATTAGTTGAAATACAGAGGTCAAGAGGATATTCAACAAGAAAAAGTCTAACAATTGATAAAATTGAAAGAGCAATAAAAGCAATTAGAGAAGTAAATAAAGAAGTCATAATCATGGTTGATAATTGCTATGGAGAATTTGTTCAAGAAAAAGAACCAATAGAAATAGGAGCAGATATAGCAGTAGGGTCATTAATGAAAAACTTAGGAGCAGGAATTGCAACATCAGGAGCTTATATAGTAGGCAAAAAGAAACTAATAGAACTATGTGCAGAAAGACTTACAGCACCAGGAATTGGAAAAGAAATAGGACCATCATTAGGACAAAACACATCATTGTTAAAAGGACTATTTTTTGCACCACAAGTAGTAGCATCAAGTGTAAAAACAGCAGTATTTGCAAGTAAAATATTAGAAAAATTAGGATATAATGTAGAACCAAAAGCAGATGAAATAAGAGCAGACATAGTACAAACAATACAATTAGACTCAGAAGAAAACTTAGTAAAATTCTGTCAAGGAATCCAAAAAGGTTCTCCAATAGACTCAAATGTAATACCATATCCAAGTGAAATGGGCGGATACGAAGACAAAGTTATAATGGCAGCAGGAACATTTACAGAAGGCTCAACAATAGAACTAAGCTGTGATGGACCAATCAGACCACCATATATTGCATATATGCAAGGTGGACTTACTTATGAGTATGGTAAATTTGGAATATTAAAAGCAATAAAAGAGATGGAGAAGGGGGATTAAGGAAACAGGTCTAAAAATCCTCCTTTTGAAAGGATAAATATGAAAGTTATAGTAATTGGTGGTGGACCTGCTGGAATGATGGCAGCCATAACTGCTACTGAAAATGGAAACACTGTTATTTTAATAGAAAAGATGGAAAGACTAGGAAGAAAGTTGTTAATTACAGGAAAAGGAAGATGTAATGTAACATCTTCATTACCTATTGAAGAATTTATAACAAATACACCAGGTAATGGACAATTTTTATACAGTGCATTTAAAAACTATACTAATCAAGATATTATACAATTTTTAAATAAACAAGGATTAGAAGTAAAAGAAGAAAGAGGCAATCGAATTTTTCCAGTAACAGATAAATCTTTAGATGTATTAAAATGTTTTGAAAATCATTTAAAAGAATTAAATGTTAATATAATATATAATTCTAAAGTAATTGATATTATCCCTAAAAATACTAAGTTACAAGTAAAAACTGAAAGTAAAATATTTGAGGCAGATAAAGTGATTTTAGCAACT
Organism: uncultured Clostridium sp.; assembly: GCA_948441945.1. Taxonomy (GTDB): domain Bacteria; phylum Bacillota; class Clostridia; order TANB77; family CAG-508; genus CAG-269. The sequence continues at coordinate 7,834 of CAOJQV010000022.1, forward strand.
GGAGGAAAAAGCTATCCATTAACAGGTTCAACAGGCGATGGATATAAATTAGCTGAAAAACTAGGACACACAGTAAAAAAGATAAAACCATCTTTAGTTCCACTAGAAAGTTTTGACAGACAGATTTGTCAAAATTTACAAGGACTATCTTTAAGAAATGTAAAAATAGAATTAATCAATTTGCAAAATAACAAAACAATCTATGAAGACTTTGGAGAAATGATATTTACTCATTTTGGAGTCTCAGGTCCAACAATATTAAGTGGTTCAGCACATTTAGTAAGGCAAAAAAATATAGAAAATTTATTAAAAGAAAAAAAGATAAAATTAAAAATAGACTTTAAACCTGCACTTACAGAAGAAAAATTAGATAACAGAATTTTAAGAGACTTTGAAGAAGTAAAAAACAAACAATTCAAAAATAGTCTAGACAAATTATTACCACAAAAATTAATCCCTGTTATAATTGAAGGAACTAATATAAATCCAAATAAAAAGGTTAATGAGATAACCAAAATAGAAAGAAAAAATCTAGTCAAATTATTAAAGAATTTTGAAATTAAAATAAAAGATTTTAGACCAATAGAAGAAGCAATTATTACAAGTGGAGGAATTAATATAAAAGAAATAAATCCAAAAACAATGGAATCTAAAATAGTAAAAGGATTATATTTTGCAGGAGAGATAATTGATGTTGATAGCTATACAGGAGGATTTAATCTTCAAATAGCATATTCAACAGGATACACAGCAGGTGAGACAATTGGCACAGACTAAAAAGGAGAAATATGGAAAGTTTTATTTCAATAAAAGAAAATGTACAAGCAGAAATTATAGTAAAAAAATCAAAATTCATTTGTAATTTAATAAAAGTGAGTTCACAGGAAGAAGCAGAAACGACAATAAAAGAAATGAAGAAAAAATATTTTGATGCAAGGCATAATTGTGTAGCTTATAGAATAAAAGAAGAAAATAAAATTGTAGAAAAAGCAAGTGATGATGGAGAACCTTCTAAAACTGCTGGCGAACCAATGCTAAATATTCTACAAAAGAATAATCTATGTAATGTAGTAGCTATTGTTACAAGATATTTTGGAGGAATTCTTTTAGGAACAGGTGGATTAGTAAGAAGTTATTCAGATAGTCTTCTAAAAGCAATTGCAAATTCAGAAATAGTAGAAAAATGTTCTGGCGTTGAATATGAAGTGAAAATTGACTATCATAATTTAGAAGTTTTTAAACATTATTGTAAAATCAATGATATTTTTATTATAGATTCTCAATATTCTGACATCATTATTTGTAAAATTGAGTTAGAAGCGAAAAACAAAGGAAAATTACTAGATGATTTTGAAACAAAAAAAGTCAATTTGATAGATTTAAAGTTTTTAAATAAAAAAATCATTGATAAAAGTATAAGAAAATAGTGTTTTTGTAAAAAAATTAATAATTATTATTGAAATTTTAGAAAATAAGTAATATAATTGCAATTGTAAAAAATTTACAGTTGCAATTTTTACAAATAAGCGATATTCGCATTTAGGGAGGAAAGATATGAAAGAGAAAATTTCAATTTTAATTGCAGATGATAATCAAGAATTTGCAAAAACACTTGCTAATTATATTCAGGAGCAAGATGACATGGAAGTAATAGGAATTGCTAAAGATGGAGAAGAAGCTGTAGAAATGATAACAAATATTACACCTGATATTGCATTATTAGATGTTATAATGCCACATTTAGATGGAATAGGTGTATTAGAAAAAATAAAAATGATAAATTTCGATAAAGAACCCATCTGTATAATGCTATCAGCAGTTGGACAAGATAAAATTACACAAAGAGCAATTAGTTTGGGTGCAGAATATTATGTAGTAAAACCTTTTGACATAGAACTATTAATAAAAAGAATAAGAGAATTAAAGAACTTTAGACTAACTCAAAATGTTAATGGATTTATAGGAAAAGAAGTAAAAACACAATATGTAGAAATTACATCAAATGAAAAAAGCGAAGAAAACATAGAAGCTTTAGTAACAAATATCATCCATGAAGTTGGAGTGCCAGCACATATAAAGGGATACCAATATTTAAGAGAAGCAATTATTATGGTTATAAACGATATTGATGTAATTAATCAAATTACAAAAAGTTTGTATCCTAAAATAGCTAGCAAATTTAATACAACACCAAGTCGTGTTGAACGTGCAATTCGTCATGCAATTGAAGTTGCATGGGGTAGAGGTGACCAAAAAACTGTTGAGAATATTTTTGGATACACAATTTCAGCCGCTAAGGGAAAACCTACAAACAGCGAGTTCATAGCAATGATAGCTGATAAATTAAGATTAGAATTAAAAAGTGCATAGTAAATATTATAAAGTGGAAAAGTTATAGTTATAATTCTTCTGCTTTTTTAATTAAAAACAATAAATGATATAAAACACAAGTATTTTTAGTACATAAAACAAAATAAGCGGAATAAAAATTATAATAAGAATAATTTTTAGGAGGCTTTTTCTATGGAAAGATATGAAAAAATACATAAACATAAAAAAGAAATAAACAAAAGAAAAGTTATAATATTTATTGTCATAATCACACTACTAGTTATAGGTATAATAATTTTTATAAAATTTAATAATAATACGGCTAAAAATTCAAAAATTGGAAAGAATAGTAGTAGTCAAGAAATTGTAGATTATATTTTAAATATTAACTCTTATAAAACAGAAGTTGATGTAGAAGTAAAAAGTAATAAAAACAGCAACAAATACAAAATAAGTCAAGAATACATAAGTTCAGAAAAAAGTATACAAGAAGTAATAGAACCAAGTAATATAAGCAGTATAAAGATTATAAAAGAAGGAAATAACCTCAAAATAGAAAATACAAAATTAAGCATAACAAAAGTAATTGAAGACTATAAAGATATAACACAAAATAATTTAGATTTAATAAATTTCATAGAAAATTACAAAAAAAATCCAAATTCAAAATGGAAAGAAGAAAACAATCAAATAGTAATGGAAACAACAGTAGAAACATCAAATAATTATCAAAAATATGAAACACTGTATATATCTAAAGAGAAGGCAGAACCAACAAAAATGGAGATAAAAGATACTAACCAAAATACTATAATCTACATAATATATAATGAGATAAAGATAAATAAAACAGCAAACAAAAAAGAATTTGCATTCAAATTATTTGATACCGTAAAAGAAATATAAAATTTATCTTTACTAGAAAATATAAAAAAATACATGCTTGACATATACCAACATTAGGAGTGAAGAATATGATAATAAAAAGAGGAGATATGTTTTATGCAGATTTAAGTCCAGTAGTAGGTTCTGAACAAGGAGGAATAAGACCAGTATTAATTATACAAAATGATATGGGAAACAAATATAGCCCAACAGTTATAGCAGCAGCCATTACATCACAAACTAATAAAACAAAATTACCAACGCATATAGAAATAGACTCGCAACAATGTGGACTAAAAAATGATTCAGTTGTTTTAGCTGAACAAATAAGGACAATAGATAAAAGTAGATTAAAAGAAAAAATAGGGCATATTCAAGATGAAAATATTATAAATAAAATAAATAACGCACTTGGAGTAAGCTTTGGACTAGAAGAGTAAAAACAGGGAAATAGGTATAAACCTTTTTCCCTGTTTTGAATTTATAAATTTTATACTTTTAGTTTTTTTATAATTTTGATTTCTTCAAACAATTTTTTAATATGAGCATTTCTAGATTCTACAATATTTCGATAAGAATTCAAAATTTCAATATAATTTTCAACAGTTTCATTACCAATTAATAAGCACTTCATTCCATTTAGATAATATTCCTGCTTATTAGAAGTTTTAGAAGCAATTCTTTTTTTATCATACTTTTCGACTTCTTCAAGTCTTTTAATTTCAACGTTTAAAGCATCTAAGTAGTCCATTATACACGAAATTTCATATTCAGTATCATCAATAACAACTTTAATAAGAGCTTTTACAACAATAGGATTATTTTTTCCTAGTCTTTTCTCCTTTACAGGAACTCTATAACTTTCAGGATTTTCTATAGGCTTACACTCATCAATTAAAATCTTTAAAGTATCAACAATACCAACGTGAGACTTATATTGCCTTTTGCTAACAATAGCATCATACTCATCCGCAACCCTGATAATTTGACCTTCGTAAGGAATATCTTTTTTTGCCAAAGCATTTGGATATCCAGTACCATTTAAGGCTTCATGATGATAAATTGCCCCAGCTGCATAAGGTCTTAATTTTAAGTCTTCCATACAAACTTTATAGCCGAGAGTAGTATGTTGTTTCATAACTTCATACTCCTCATCTGTTAAAGCGGATTGTTTTTGTAAAATACTAGATGGAATGAATTGTTTCCCAATATCATGTAAATAAGCACAAATTGTACAATATTCTGTAAAACTAGCAGAACAATGAAGATACTGACAGACTCTGCAAACAATACTAGCAACATTTTCACAATGCTTTCTAGTAAAAACATCTAAACTTCCTAATATATTTAATTGATATTGCATACTTTTATCTAAATTATAAGACTTTAAACTTGTTCTATCATAAAAATCAAAAACTTCTTTTGTCATAGTAAACTCCTATAAAAATTAGTCAAGAGATGTAAATACTAAAAATATTGTTGATAAATTTATTTTTATTGTATTTTTTTCTCTCACTTAAGACCACTCCTATTTGAACATATATAATTAATATAATATATATTTAGAAAAAAGTAAATGGTTTAAATAAATTTTAACTAGAAAAAATATTAATAAATATAAACTACTCTTACATAAATTTTATAATAGAAGAGATACTAACATAAGGTGAAGTCAATGAAAATATCATTTATAAAATACAAAAAAGAAGAAAACTATCAAATACCAAAAATGTTAGGATTTCATATAGAAGAAATAAAAGAACCAGAAGAAATAGACAATAAAATAGAAGAACTAAAAAATCAAGCATATACAACAATAATAATCCCAAATGAGCTTGCAAGTTTTTCACAAGATATTATAAATAAATACCAAAACGACTCTATCAATATAATAATAACTCCAACAAAAAATTAAAATTGTCATAAATAAAAATAACCAACATATAAATTTATAAAGAAAAACTATGAGGAGGTAAAAAATGATAGAGGCACAAAGAGAAAATTTAAATATAAATAAGTTGGTTGCAGAAAGAAAAGAAATTATTATGGTAGAGGGGGATATGATAGTTCCAGACTCAAAGCCTGATATTTTAGACACAATTTGTACAAGTGGTGTTGTATCAATTTACAAAAAAGAGGCACAAGATGAAAAAGTAAGGCTAGATGGTTCAATAAATACATATATTATTTATATGCCAGATGGAACAGAAGAACAAGTAAGAGGACTTAATACAAATATTGATTTTTCAGAAAACATTAATGTACCTAATTGTAAAGAAGAAATGAATATAGTATCTGATGTAAAAGTGAAATCAATAGAAGCAAAAGTATTAAACGGAAGAAAAATAAGCATTAAGGCAACATTAGAAATAAACCTAAAAGTTTACAATCAAGATAGTGTAGAAATTATCAATGAAATCCAAAATGCAGACAATGTTCAAATACTAAAAGAGGATTTAAAAGTCAATTCACTTGTAGGTCAAGGAGAAACGAAAATCTATGCAAAAGACAATATAAATATTGACAATATAGATAATTTAGCAGAGATATTAAAAACTCAAATTTGTTTAGTAGATAAAGATATAAAAATCAGCTACAATAAAGTACTAACAAAATCAGAGGCAGAAATAAGAATAATGTATTTAACAGAAGATAACAGAATTAATAATATTACTTATAAAATCCCAGTAGTAGGTTTTATAGATATTCAAGATGTTACAGAAGGAAATATTTGTGATGTAAATTACGAAATAAAAAATGTTATTATAAAACCAAATACACAAGAAGAGCATTCAATATATGTAGAAATTGAAATATCCGTTATGTGCTATGTTTATGAAGAAAAGCAAATCAACTTAATTCAAGACATGTATAGCCCAATTGAAAATATAGATTTTGAGAAAAAGCAAATTATGACTATGACAGAAAAGCAATGTGTAAAAAATACAAAACAAATTAGAGAAAAAATTAACCTAAAAGATATAGAAGGATTGAATTTAATTGATGTAGACATTATGCCAAGCATTTCAAATGAAAATAAAATTAACTCAAAGATATTATACGAAGCAGAACTAGGTATGAAGTTCATCTTTGAAAATAGTAGGTCACAATTAATTGTAAAAGAAGCAAAAATTCCTTTTGAGTGTACAGTAGAAAACTTACAAAACGGAGAAGTATTAAATGCAAACTGTGATATGGAAATCAAAAATAGAGACTTTATAATACAAGATGGAGGAGACATAAACTGCAACATTGACATACAAACAGACACAAATTTATATCGTAATGCTAGTATAAATGCAATTGACAGCATACAAGAAAGTGGAGAAAGAGAAGAACAAGATTATAGCATAGTAATATATATAGTAAAAAAAGGAGATACTTTATGGAATATAGCTAAAGAATTTGGTAGCACAATAGATGCAATTGCAAGAGTAAATGGAATTGAAGATAGAAACCAAATATATCCAGGGCAAAAACTATATATTCCAAGATTTGAAAGAATTTCAGAGAGAAGCTATGAGTAAGATATATTCTAGACCAAGAATTCGATTTCCACAAATACTTAATGTAAAAGTTGGAGAAAAAAATTATAAAAAGAAACAAAAGATAATAAAAATTCTATTCATAATGATAATTGCATCTAGTACGATAAAAATTGTATTAGATGCAATTTTGCCTTTATTTGACAGTTTATGTGAAGAAAGAGCAAAAGCAATTGCAACTATAATTTCAAATGAAGAAGCAACAAAAGTAATGAGAGAACATACTTATGAAGAACTATTTTCAATAGAAAAAGATGATGAAGGAAATATAATTATGATAAAATCTAACGTATTTCCAATTAACGAAATTATTTCAGATATTGCAGTAAAAATACAAAATGAAATAGACAATAGAGGAAAAGAAGATGTAAAAATACCATTAGGAACATTTTCAGGCTTCAAACTACTAGCAGGGAGAGGACCAGAAATAGTAATTAAAATATCATCAATAGGAAATGTAGAAACAGACTTAAGAAGCGAATTTACATCACAAGGAATTAATCAAACATTACATAGAGTATATTTGCAAGTAAACTGCGATGTCAGCATATTAACACCATATCATAACATTACATCAAACATATCAAATCAAGTTCTAATAGCAGAAAATGTAATAGTAGGAAAAATACCAAGTACTTACTATAATTTGAACGGATTAGATAATAACAATATGGTAGATGTAATAGAATAATGTCCCAAAAGGGGCAGTTGTCCCAAAAGGGACGTTTACCTTTGGGACATTTTGACAATTTTTTATTTAAATGATAAATTAATTATGGTGATATATATGAAATTTATAGTTCAAAGAGTAAAAAATGCAAAAGTATATGTAGAGGGTAAAACAGTAGGTAAAATAGAAAAGGGATATATGGTCTTAATAGGAATAACTCATACTGACACAAAAGAAATTGCTGATTACTTAGTTAAGAAACTAATCAATTTAAGAGTATTTGAAGATGAAAATGGAAAAATGAATTTATCTTTAAAAGATATAGATGGTGAATTGCTATTGGTTTCACAATTTACTTTGTATGCTGATACTACTTCAGGAAATCGTCCATCATTTACTGATGCAGCAAAACCTGATGTCGCAAACGAATTGTATGAATATATTGTAAATGAATGTAAAAAACAAGTTTCAAAAGTAGAAACAGGAATTTTTGGAGCAGATATGAAAGTTGAATTAATAAATGATGGACCAGTAACAATTATTTTAGAAAAATGATTTACAAAAATGTCCCAAAAGGGTCAGTTGTCCCAAAAGGGACGTTTACCTATGGGACATTTTGTACTTGAATTTTTTTGAAACACATGATAAAATGTCAAAAAATATATAATTATGTATTTTTTGTTATAATAATAAGAAAAGGTGAGAAAAAATGCCTATTATTACAAAAGCAGGATTACCTGTAAATTCAATTTTAAAGAAAGAAGGAGTAAGATTACAAGAGACAAACGAAAGAGAAGATGCAATTCAAATAGCAATTTTAAATTTGATGCCAATGAAGGAAGATACAGAATTGCAATTATTAAGGAAATTGTCAAACACAGAGAAAAATGTGCAAGTGACATTTGTAAAAGTCACTAATCACAAAAGCAAAAATGCAAGTGAGGAACATTTGAAAAATTTTTATGAAGACTTTTCAACAGTAAAACAGAGAAAGTGGGATGGTTTTATCATAACGGGTGCTCCAATTGAGCTGTTACAATTTGAGCAGGTAACTTATTGGGAAGAGTTGGAACATATTATGGAGTGGACAAAGACAAATGTAAAATCTACTTTGCATATCTGTTGGGGTGGACAGGCTGGTTTATATTATCATTATAAAATACCTAAAAATTTATTGCCAGATAAGAAGTTTGGAGTGTTTAAACATTTTATAAATGATAATAATAGTTTATTAGTAAATGGATTAGAACAGAATTTTATGGCACCGCATTCAAGGCATACAACAGTTAGTGCAGAGAATATTGAAAAAGTTGATGATTTAATTATTACATCATTTTCGAATGAAGCAGGAGTATTTTTAGTAGAAAATAAAGAAAAAACACAAATATTTGATATGGGTCATTTGGAATATGATTTATATACATTAGATAGAGAATATAAAAGAGATAAAGAAAAAGGACTAGAAATAAAAGAGCCTGAGAATTATTATGAAGGCAATGAACCTAAAGATACATGGAGAAAAAATGGAGATATTTTTTATTCTAATTGGGTTAATTATTATTTAGATAAATAGTTTTATGAAATGCAAAAAAGGAGGATATCCTCCTTTTTATTGCTAATTGTTTTTTTATGAAGCCATCAGCTCTAAATATTCACTGGTGGAGAAATAAAGCCACCAACCAGGAGCATTTTTATAATACAGTTCTAACTTTAATCTAGAAGCTTCTTCAGGTGTTAGTACTACATAATAAGTACCATTTTCTGACTTCTGAGGCTTAAACCCCATTTTTTTTGCTACATCTTTTGCAGCAACCACCTCTTTTGCACTGCCTATGAAGTGGAATTTTTCAACATTGTTGTTCTGTGTCATATTGTTATCTCCTTCTGGCCATAGCCTGTATATACTTATATTATACTACAATTAACATAAAAAATCAAATTTAAAGATGTTTAGTGAGGTGCTATCAATGAAATATATAATAAAAGAAGTTAATTACAATGATGTAGATTTTAAAAAATTATGTGCCGAATTGGATGAATTCCAGAATAAAATAATTCCATGGCGTATAGAACTTGGAGTTAGTGGCTTATCAGGATTAGAAAAACTTCAAAAAGTTTTATTAATGTATGATGGAGATAAGGTTATAGCTTCTGCTGCTTTAAAACCTATAGACGAAACAACAGCAGAAATAGCTAGAGTTTATACTGAAGAACAATATAGAGGCAAGGGATTGGCAGAAGTTCTTGTAAACAGAATAATAGAGTTTGCTAAGGATTTTGGATATAAAAAATTAGTTTTAGATACATGGAAAGAGAGCGTTTCTGCTAGAAAGTTGTATAGTAAAATGGGTTTTAAAGAAGTACCTATTTTTGGTATAGAGGTTTTAGAAGAATCATGTTCTACTAAGGATAAAGAGATGCTAAAAAAGGCACTAGATGCATTGGTTTATATGGAGAAGGATATATAGTAAAATGAAAAAAATATATACAATATGAGGAAAGCAAGTAATGTTAGATAGTGATGTTGCAAAGTTGTTTCGATATCAAACAAAAGATTTAAATAGAAATGTGAGAAATAATATTGATAGATTTCCAGAATATTATTGTTTTCAATTAACTAATGAAGAATATAAATCTTTAAGGTGCAAAAATTTCACCTTAAACGAAAATGGAAGGGGACAACATAATTGTTCAGTATGTAAAATATTTAAATTAGATAAATAATAGATAAAAGTTTGTTGTTATGATATAATATCCAAAATAATATACAAGGAGAAATTAATGAAGAATAGAACAATAGCAGATAGCTTAAAACCAACTTTTGAAAATGTAACAAGAGAATTTATAACAAATACTTTATATAAAATATTATTTAGTGAGGAATTGCCTAACTTTAAATTTGATTTTAGAGAAGACGAAGCAATAGCATTTATAGAAAAAACATTACAAAATTATAGAGATGAATTTAAAGATGAATCTTTTGTTAAAGAATTAGAAGAAAAACATAAAAAAATATTACAAAAAATAAAAGATAAACAGAATGATAAGACTATACAGCCAGTAATGATAATAAGTAACTATAAAAAGTTTTTTGAATTGTTAAGACAATTCTATGAAAGAGATATAGAATTATATTTTTTAAGAACGGAAATGACAGGATTTCCTGTATATGAAAAAGATAACTGTTTTGAACAAATTTGGTTAAGAGCTACACCAGATGATTTTAATAGCCCAGAAGAATTTTTAAGAAAACAGGTAGAGATGATAAAAGACAGAACTTTGGAAAAATATGATAAAGAAACTTATTTTGGAAAATTAGATTTTTTAGATGATAATGTAATTTGTATAAAAAATGGAATTGCAAGAACCTGGGACGAAAATTCAAGAGAAGTTGAAATAACAATTTACGACAAAAAATATTATAATAATACAGAATTATTTAATAGACCACATTATACACTGCCTGTAATAAGATATGGAATATATGAAAAAGATGGAAGAAAGGTTTGCTATATTGGATCTATACAAAGTAAGAGTCTATCTTTAGCAGACAAAGAATTATATGAAAAGCAGAATATAAATAAAAAAGTAAATAGAAAAAAATATAAAGTAAATTCTGGAGTGCCTGAAGAATATAAAGATAAGGTAGAACCTAAAAGTATACTAGCATTAAGTTTATTTATTAATATTTTAAACGAAGAAGGAATTACAGATTTTGAAATCCCATGTATGTATGTTTTAGATTATGAATATCATGAGAGAAGGAATAGGAAACTTTTGGAAGATTTTAATAAAGAATGGACAGAAGAAAGAAAAGATAGAGCACTATTACTTTATAAAGAAGAAGCTAATTATTTAGAACGCAATTATAACAAGCAAGACTTAATAAGCGAAATAAAAACAGAAGGAATAATAAGAAAATTTGAAAGAGTATTATACCATTATCCAAATGGAGTAATAAAAAGTTATCCTGGAGAAGTAGATAGTTTTTTTCACTTAAGTATCCCAGCATTAAAGTGTGAAAAAGATATAAAAGGAGATGTTTTAAGAGAATTATATAAATTAATTCAAGAAAAGTATCAAGAAAACGAAAGAGGCTAATAAAAGTTATCTAATATCAACCAAAAACTCGAAAGTATAAAACTTTCGAGTTTTGAAATTGTCTATCTTTTTGAGAATTGTGGGGCTTTTCTAGCCTTTTTAAGACCATATTTCTTTCTTTCTTTCATACGAGGATCTCTTGTTAAGAATCCATTTGTTTTTAAAGCAGGTCTAAATTCACTATTAGCTTCATTTAAAGCTCTAGCAATACCATGTCTAATTGCTCCAGCTTGACCTGTAAAACCTCCACCTTGTACAGAACAGATAACATCATATTTATCAGTTGTATTTGTAACTGTAAGTGGTTGTCTTACAATAACTTTTAAAGTTTCTAATCCGAAGAATTCATCAATATCTTTACCATTTATAGTAATTTTTCCAGAACCTTCAACTATTCTTACTCTAGCAATAGAAGATTTTCTTCTACCAGTACCAGAGTAAACTATTTTTTCTGATTTAGCCATCTTATTTTACCTCCCAAACTTCTGGTTTTTGTGCTTGATTTTCATGTTCACTACCTGCATAAACTCTTAATTTCTTTAATTGAGCTCTTCCTAAAGAGTTGTGTGGTAACATTCCTTTGATTGCTAATGTCATAGCTTTTTCTGGATTTTTTTCAAGCATAACTCTAGCTGGTGTTTCTTTCATTCCACCAATATATCCTGAATGATGTCTATAAATTTTTTGGTCTAATTTGTTTCCAGTTAATATTACATCTTTAACATTTAAAACTATAACATGATCACCTGTATCAATATTAGGTGTAAATGTTGGTTTATGTTTTCCTCTTAATAATCTTGCAGCTTCTGTTGCAACTCTACCTAAAGGTTTATTAGCTGCATCAATTATATACCATTTGCTTTCTATTTCAGCCTTTTTTGGGCTATATGTTGTATTATTCATGGTAATAATTACCCTCCTATTTTTAAAATTTTATTTTTTATAAGTTATCCCTAAAAAATCAAATATTTTAAGATTAACTTAATATGAAATTTTAACAAAAACCACCGGGGAGAAGTTTCTATTAAAACCATATTTTAACATAATTTCTGAAATATTTTATTACAAAAATGCTAATTTGTCAATGATTTTTGTAAAATTTATAAAAACTATTGATAAAAATTCAAATAAAATCTATAATATAAAAAAACATGTAGTAGAATTAGCATAATAAAAATTAGTTTGAAATAGTAATTAATAATAAGAAACATAGAAATCTATACAGCAAGGAGGAAGAATGATAAAAATTAGAAAAAATAGCAAAAATAGTACAAATAAAAAAGAAGGATTTATGCAAGGTGTATTAACAATAATGTTTTCCCAAATATTGATAAAACTATTGGGATTAATATATACACTATATTTAACAAACAGACAAGGATATGGAGACACAGGAAATGGAATATCAGCAGGAGCCTATCAAATATATGCATTATTATTAACAATATCATCTATAGGACTTCCAAGTGCAATTTCAAAATTAGTATCAGAGAGAACTGCAATAGGTGACCACAAAGGGGCACATAGAATATTTAAAATAGCATTTGCAACATTTGCTTTAGTTGGATTAGTAGGGAGTTTATTGCTATTCTTTGGAGCAAATGTAATCGCAAATAAATGGTTACTTATACCAGAATCAGAAATGACATTAGTTGCATTATCACCAGCAATTTTCTTTGTAACAGTAGCATCTGTTATGAGAGGATATTTTAATGGCAGACAAAAGCTAAGTACAAGTGCAAAATCACAAACACTAGAACAAGTTTTTAAAACACTACTTACAATTATTATAGTAGAAATAGTAGCAATACTTTCTAATGTTTCAACAGAATGGATGGCAGCAGGAGCAAATTTAGCTACAACAATGGCAACATTTTTAGGATTTAGTTATCTATTCCTATATTATAGAAGCGAAAGAAAAGAAATAGCATCAGAAATAAAAAATACAGTTAATTATAAATATGAAGGTGTTGGAAAAATAATAAGAAGAATTCTATTTGTTTCAATACCAATCACATTAACAGCTATTATGTCTTCAATAAATAAAAATGTGGACTCTTTTACAGTAGTAAGAAACCTAAAAAACTTTTTGCCAGAAGACCAAGCAATTTCATTATATGGAATTTTGGGAGGAAAAGTTGATACATTAACTACATTACCGTTAGCAATTAATGTAGCATTTGCTACGGCATTAGTTCCAGCTATATCAGCAGCAAAAGCAAGGAAAGACAATAAAGCAATAGCAGAAAAAACATCTTTTTCTTTACTAGTGTCAATGCTTATAGGACTTCCTTGTACAGTAGGATTAGTTATTTTTGCACAACCAATTTTAAATTTATTATATCCAAATGCAAGTAGTGGAGCAGTGATTTTACAAATTACATCATTAGCAACAATCTTTATAATTTTAGATCAAACTATTAATGGAACTTTACAAGGCTATGGAAAATTGATGGTTCCAGCAATATCAATGGGATTAGGAGTTATTACTAAATTCATTTTAAATATAACTTTAATACCAAATCCTAATTTTGGAATTTACGGTGCTTGTATAGGCTCTGTTGCATGTCATATAGTTGCTTTCACAATTGCATTTACTTCATTAAGAAGAAACATTAAATTTAAACTACCATTTACAAAATTTGTTGTTAAACCAATTATTGCATCCGTAATTATGGGAATTTGCTCATATTTTACATATTTTGTTTTAGAAGGAATAATTATTGAAAGGATGGCAACAATAATAGCGATAGTAGTTGCTGTTATTATATATGTTTTAGCAGTAATAGTATTAAAAATATTTACAAAAGAAGAGTTTTTAGCATTACCAGCAGGAGATAAAGTTATTAAAATTTTAGAAAAATTAAAAATTTATTAGAAAAAAAGAAGGATTTTATCGAAAGTTGGCGAATAGTGTTAATAGAGTACAGTTATTGCTTAGTTCAGGCGATAAAAGTACATAAATTTTAAATCTTATAGGAGGTAATTTAAATGAACAAAGCTGAATTAATCGCAGCAATAGCTGCAAAAACAGGAGACACAAAAAAAGCAGCTGAAGCATCAGTAAACGCTTTTGTAGAAACAGTTACAAACGCATTAGTAGAAGGAGATAAAGTTCAATTAGTTGGATTTGGTTCTTTCGAAGTTAGAAAAAGAGCTGCAAGAAAAGGTAGAAACCCACAAACTAAAGAAGAAATCAAAATACCAGCATCAAAAGCTCCAGTTTTCAAAGCTGGAAAAGCTTTAAAAGATTTAGTAAACAAAAAATAATAAATAATTTCTGATTATAAATATATGAATTCATATAAGAAGGCTAGAGACAGTCTTCTTTTTTATTATTTCATTACAAAAATTTGTGGAAAATATTGAAAATTTTGTACTTTTATTATAAAATTATGATAAAAGAACTGTTACAAAGGAGGAAAAATGAGAAACAAGGGAATAACACTAATAGCTTTAGTGATAACAATTTTATTCTCTTATGACGAAAAATTAAAATGTAGTAATAGCAAAGGTTTCCTCCTAGCAACAATTTAGTAATTTATAAATTTTCACATATTTAAAAGATGAATTGTAAAAAATAATAATACAATGTCATCTTTTTTTTGAACTTATAATGAAAAAAATGAAAATAAGTGATATAATGCCAATTAATAAAGGATAATTAAATTTTGCAGATAGTGTCTGCAAAATTAGAAAGAAGGTAATAATGAACGAATTAGAAAATATAAATGTAGATAAATTATATAAAGATGTAGCAGATTTAATTGAAAAAGCAAAAATTCAAGTAGTTTCACATATTAATACAGAATTTGTTATATTGAACTGGAATATTGGAAATAGAATAAAAAATGAGTTATTAAATAATAAGAAACCAGAGTATGGTAAAAAAGTTATAAAGAATTTAAGTAAGAGATTAATTGAGAAATATGGTAGAGGTTATAGTTATTCAAACTTATATAGAATGTTACAAATAAATGAAGATTTTGAGGATTTTCAAAAATTTGCGACATTGTCGCAAAAATTAAGTTGGTCTCATTTTGTAGAGATTGTAAAAATGGATACTGATGTAAAAAGAAAGTTTTATGCAACAATGTGTATGAATGAAAATTGGTCAGTAAGGACATTAAAAGAAAGAGTGGACTCAGCATTATTTGAAAGGACAGCAATATCTAAAAAGCCAGAACAAACTATAATAAATGATTTACAGTTATTAACAGATGAAAATAAAATGACAACAGATTTATTTTTTAGAGATCCATATATTTTAGATTTTTTGGAACTAAAAGACACTTATAGTGAAAAGGATTTAGAAAATGCAATAATAAATGAATTGGAGAGATTTATTTTGGAAATGGGTAATGATTTTGCTTTTTTAGCTAGACAAAAAAGAATAACAATAGATGGTAGAGATTACTATATGGATTTGTTATTTTATCATAGAAAGTTAAGAAGATTAGTAGTTATAGAGTTAAAACTAGATGAATTTAAACCAGAGCATAAAGGACAAGTAGAATTATATTTAAAATGGCTTGATAAGTATGAAAGAGCAGAAGGGGAAGAATCACCAGTAGCAATTATATTATGTGCTACTAAGAGTGATATGATGACAGAACTACTTGAACTAAGTAATAGTGGGATACATGTTGCACAATATCTTACAAATTATGTTCCTAAGGCATTATTAGAAGAGAAATTTTTATCTAGTATAAAAAATGCGAAAATACAATTAGAACAAAGAAGTAAAAATGAAGAAAATGAATAGATTAAATTTTTGCGACAGTGTCGCAAAAATTCAAAAAAGAAAAAAGCTTTAGATTTAGAAATAAGTCTAAGGCTTATTTTTATGGAAATTTTGGTACTATAAAAGTGTAATTGATAATCATATAAATGATTAACTTTACACTTATTTTTATTTATAATAAGAGAGGTAATTGGTATAACGATGGAAATTATGGATTAATACATCCGAGACAAAAACTGTTAGCCATCTCTTATTATAAAAGTTCGATTAAGCAGGTTGAAACCATAAAAGGCTTTCGTGTAACTAACCAAAATGAATTGTAATAAGTAAAGGTGGAAACAATTACAAATTTATAAAAACGGAGGGAAAAAATGATAAGTGTAGGAATTGATGTATCAAAGGAAAAAAGCACCATATGTATATTAAAGGCATATGGAGAATTAGTAAGCTCACCTTTTGAAATTAATCACACAGAAAAAGAATTGTCAGAAGTATCAGCTATGTTAAAAAGATTTGATGATGAAGTAAGAATTGTTATGGAAGCAACAGGAGGATATCATTTTCCAATATTGCAATATTTAGTTGACCAAAATTTATATGTATGTGTAGTTAATCCTTTATTAATGAAAAAATATGCAAGTACAATTTTAAGAAAAGGGAAAACGGACAAACTAGATTCTATAAAAATAGCAAATTATGGAATAGATAATTGGTATCATTTAGAAAAATTTGAAATCAATGAAGAAAAGTATGAACAATTAAGATTTTTAGGAAGGCAATATGCACATTATATGAAATTAAAAATTGATAGCAAATTAGCATTAACCAATATTTTAGATCGTACGATGCCAAAAATAAAAACTTTATTAAAGAATCGTTGTGATAATCCAGAAATGGACAAATTAAATGATTTTGTGGAAGAGTACTGGCATTTTGATAATATTACAAGTAAAAGTGAAGAAGAATTTATAGATAACTATTTAGAATGGGCTAAAAATAAAGGATACCATCAGAGCAAAGCAAAAGCGATTTCAATATATGCTTTGGCTAAAGAGGGTATCCCCACATTAAATTCTAAAATACCATTAACAAAAATAATGGTTTTAGAATCAGTAAGAGTTCTTAAAGAAATTGATAAAACTCTTGATAAAATTTTAACACAAATGCAAGAAATAGCAAAGAGTTTAAAAGAATATTCTGTTGTAAGGGCTATGAATGGAGTTGGAGATAAATTGGCACCAAGATTAATGGCGGAAATAGGAGATGTAAGAAGATTTCATAGTGGAAGAGCCTTGATTGCATATGCAGGTATTGATGCTCCACCGTTTCAGTCAGGTTTATTTAACAGTACACATAGAAAAATATCTAAAAGAGGTTCATCAACTTTGAGAAAAACAGGATATGAGGTAATGAAATGTTTAAAAACATCTAAACCACAAAATGATGCAGTATATTTGTTTATGATAAAAAAAGAAAAAGAAGGAAAAGCACCAAAAGTTGCAAAAATAGCAGGATTAAATAAATTTTTAAAGATATATTATGCAAGAGTAAAGGCAGTATATGATAATTAGATGAAATGTATACATAATATTGTAACACTCTTAAGAAAGAGTGCTATTTGTCGTGCATAAAGATAAAAATTAATTTTTTTAAAATATTTAGAAAAAAGTATTGACTTTTATTAGCAGGTTTTTATCTACAATTTAAAGATATAAAACTTATATAACTTTATTATAAAAAAAGGCACTAAAGCCAAAATAAAACGAAACAAGAGAGGAGGAAGAGGGCGAATGTCTAACTTAAATTTAAAAGGTATATGGATACCAATAGAAATATTAACAGA
>CAOJQV010000023.1 GCA_948441945.1 uncultured Clostridium sp.
AAAATGTTGGCTAAATTAAAAAATAGTCATAACGGAATATTAGGACAATAATAATACTTTTAATCTTAGCAGGAGTAGCAATATCACAATTAGGAGAAAATGGCTTACTAGGTAAAACAGAAATAACCAAAACTAAAACAGAATATGCTTATGCAAAAGAAATTGTAGATACAGAATTAATGGCAATACAATTTGATTGTATACAAAATAAAAGAGATTACAATATTGTAGAAATAGCAAAAAGTCTAAAAGAAAATAAACAAATAACAATAGAAAAGTATTATAATTCAAGTACAGCATCAATAAAAGATGGAGTAAATGAAAATATAGTAGACTTAAAAGCAATAGTAGTTTCAGCTGACCAATATTCTCAATATAAATTTTTGATTGGAGAAAGTTGTAAAATAGAAGGAGTTTCTGCAGAGGAAATACCAAGTACAACAACACTTGAAGATGATATAAGAAAATATTTTAGAGATGTGGAAGATTTTGAAACAGGAATAGCATCAAATGATGTAACAAAAGGAAATATAGATATATTTAAAGAATTAACAGATTCTAATAAAACAGTAGATGACCTTAGTGAATATGGAATGACAGTTTCTAGAAAAGGAAAAAATCAATATGCAGGATATAATGAACTTAATAGTTTGGGAATGGGAAGTGGTACAGGAGTTAATAGAAATACATTTACATTAACAATAGACTATAATACATTAATGGAAAAGTCAGGAAATAAACAATTTAAGGGATTATATGCAAAATTTTATCATTCTGTAAAAACCACTGATTGGGCAGATGTTTCATGGATATACTCAAAAATTGTAGTAACTTATGATGATAATACAACATCAGAAGTACAAACTGAGGAAGATAGAGCTAATCATTCAAGTATAGAAGGAGAAAGAGAATTAACAGCTATTTTTGATACAAGTAAAAAAGTTACACAAATACAAATAATTATAGATATGCTTGATGGTGATGATGGGTATGCAATTGGAGCTATAAGATATATGGAATTTTTAAGATAATAAACTAAATGGAGCTAGTGCTATAAAAAACGATAGTACTAGCTTTTGAATCTTTTTAATTTACTAAATGTTTTATAAAATCTAAGTTACCTATATCAAAGTCAATAGTATAAACATTAGTAGCAAGAATATCTTTATTTATCATTAATTCCAAATTTTTATCAATGTTAGTATCAACAAATTTTTTTATAGAAGTTACAATTTTAAGTTTTGGATTTTTTTTAGAAATTTCAGAAATAAGTTTTTTTCCATTTTCATTAAAACCTAAAACCCTAACATAAGGCAAAACTTTTTTTGAAATCTCCATATCTTTTTTGGTAATTTCAAGTAAAGCATATAAAAGAATTCGTTGAATTCTAGTATAAGTATATCTTTTTGACTTTATTCTATTTATCAATTCATCAATAGTATTGCAAGAATTAACAGCATTTTTTATATTAAACTCTAACCCTTCAGATACATCAGGTAATTCAGAAATTTCTTCGATAGACATTTTTCTTAAAACATACATTATTTCCTTTTCAAAAATATTCAAATCAGGAACAATATGTTTATTTTTAATATTTTCAAGCAAGATTGAATAAGTTGAGTCAGGAACTAAATCTTTAATTTTTTCGAAATTATCATTTTTTACTAATTCTCTAATCGAAGTAGCACTAGCAATATTATCAGAAAAGTTTTTACTATTATATTGAGATTTATATCTTGAAACACATACAGGCTCAATATTACTATTATATTTTTTTAAAGCTTTTAGATATTCAATTGCTAAAATATTATTAGGTGAAGACAATATATTTAAATAATCATTACTATTGCCAACGCAAGCCAACAGAGCATTTTCACGAGCTTTAGGAAAAGGTAGACCTTTTTTTAATTCATTTGAAAGTAATGTTTTATATGTTTCAGGCTCATCATATAAAATGTTAGAAATATTATTTAATAAATTAATATCTACAGTTTCTGCTCCAAAAGAAAGAAAATCAACAACTCCTAAAGAATTTAAAATTTTTATACTTCCATCAGCAAAATTTTCAGCACTTGAAATTGAATATAAAGTAGGTAATTCTATAACTAAATCAATTCCATTTAAAAGAGCCATTTTAGTTTTTTTCCATTTATCAACTAAAGAAGTAGAACCACGTTGAGTGAAATTTCCACTAATAATAGCAATTGTACTATTACAACCAGTTAATTGCTTCGATTTTTCTAAATGATATAAATGACCATTATGAAATGGATTATATTCAGCTATAATTCCTAATATTTTATCCAACTTTAAACCTCCTCTTAAGTTAGCCGTTTGAATTTATTTTAAATTAATACTATTGTTTAATTTTAATTCTATGATATAATAACATAAAATACACAAAAAAACAAGGAAGGAACAAGTATGGAAAAAGTAATTATATACACAGATGGAGCATGCTCTGGAAATCCAGGACCAGGAGGATGGGGAGCAATTTTAATGTACAAAGATAACAAAAAAGAAATTTCAGGAGGAAACAAAGAAACAACTAACAACATAATGGAACTAACTGCAGCACTAGAGGGACTAAAACTATTAAAATTCCCATGTGAAGTAGATTTATATAGTGACAGTGCATATTTAGTAAACGGATTTATACAAGGATGGATATATAATTGGCAAAAAAACAATTGGAAAACATCTAATAAAGAGCCAGTAAAAAACAAGGAAATTTGGGAAAAAATATATGAACTAACTCAAATTCATAAAGTTAAATTTATAAAAGTAAAAGGACACAGTGATAATGAATTTAATAACCGTTGTGATGAACTTGCAAGAAATGCCATAAAAAGTGTGTAACACAAACTTAATATTTCAATTTAGACAAAAACGTTGAAAAAAGAATATATATAATTTATAATTAACATGTATAACTATAAACAAAAGGTAAATGGAAGGATGTATGATTATGGATACATTTGCAGACTATATATTAGAAGAAAAAAATCTATCAGCTAAAATGGAAATAGCATATTACCTGTCAAAAAAGGAAAATATATTTTTTGATAAAACAGTTATTTTTAAAACAGAATTAGCTAGATTATTTTTAAAATATAACAAACTAGGACTAGATGAAAACCTAGTATTAACAGCATGCTTATTATGTAATTGTAAAAGACCCCAAAACGTTAGAAATATAGAAGAAATTAAATTATATGCTAAGCAAGGAGCAGAGTATTTACAAGAACTAGGATTTAATAAAAGATTCTGCAAAATGTGTGAAGAAGTAAACAGATACAGTGAAAGCAATCCAAGAGAAAGAGAAAGTGATATACTAGAATTAGTAGACCAATTTGGAGGAATGCTTTTAGACAGACCAGAAAGAATAGGATTTAAACCAGATGAAGCACTAGTACTCTTAATACATAGAAATTTAAAAAACAAATATAACAGATATGTAGAATGTTTTTCGCAATTTATAGAAATGCTTGAAGAAATTGACATGGGAGAATTCGTAGAAACAAAAGCTTTAAAACAACTAACAAGAATATTTAATCAAACAGAAGACTTAATAGAGTTTATTAAAATAGTAGTATATGAATATGAACCTAAAATAGACAAATTAATTCAGAAAAGATTTAAAGAAATCGAAAAAGAAATGTTTGTAGACACTATAAAAAATAATAGACCATTATTTACAGAAGAAACAACAAAAAAAATAATGGATGATATAGAAAAAAGAAAATTAAAAGCAGAGAGTGTATAAAGGAAGGAAAATTATGTACGAAGTATTTGCAGACTTACATGTCCACATAGGTAGGTCAGAAAGTGGAAAACCAATCAAAATAACAGCTGCTAAGAGTCTAAATTTTGCAAATATTGCAAAAGAATGTGCTGAAAGAAAAGGAATAAATATAGTAGGAATTATAGACTGTGCTTCACCTTATGTAATAGAAGATATAGAAAAATTCTTAAAAACAGGAGAAGCTTATGAATTAAAAGATGGAGGAATTATCTATAAAGATAAAGTCTGCATCCTTTTAGGAAGTGAAGTAGAAACATCAGAAAAAGGAAGAAATGGAAAAAGTGGAGCAGCACATAATGTATGTTTCTTCCCATATTTAAAAGATATTAAAGCATTTTCTAATGAAATGAGTAAACATATAAAAAATATAACATTAAGTACTCAAAGGTCAGACATATCAGGATATGAACTAATAGATATTGTAGAAAAATATAATGGTATTTTAATTCCAGCTCACATATTTACACCATTTAAAAGCTACTATGGAAATTGTGTTGATAGACTACAAGATATATTTAAAGAAAAATACAATAAAATTTTTGCAGTAGAATTAGGATTAAGTTCAGATACGTTTTTAGCTGATGAAATATCAGAATTAGAAAACAAGACATTTGTAACAAATTCAGATGCACACTCTCTTCCTAAAATTGCAAGAGAATATAATAAAATTCAAGTAGAAGATATATCATTCAAAGAAGTAGTAAAAGCATTAAAAAACGAAGATGGAAGAAAAATAATAACAAATTATGGACTAGACCCAAAACTTGGAAAGTATCATAGAACATGCTGTGATAATTGTGACTCAACTATTGAAACAAAAGAGCCAATTCTTACTTGTCCAAAGTGTGGAAGCAATAAAGTAACTTTTGGAGTATTTGACAGAATAGAATTAATAAAAGATAAAAAAGAAACAAAAAGCCCTAAAAATAGACCACCTTATATTTATCAAGTTCCACTTGGATTTATTCCAGGTGTTGGAGGAAAAACAATAGAAAAATTATTAGATACTTTTGAGACAGAAATGAATATATTACATAAGTTATCTAAAGATGATATAGAGGCAGTTGTTGGAGAAAAAGTAGCAAACTCTATTGAAAAAGCTAGAAATGGACAAGCAAAGGTTCAATCAGGTGGTGGAGGAAACTATCGGAAAAATAATTTGAGACACTTGGGACAGGTTAAATGTGTCTCAGGTTTTTGTCGAATTTTGCGATGCCTCAATAGGAAACATTTACTTCCAGAATTCATAAATACATATATACTAATTATAAAGAAAACTGTAGTTATTATGTAAAAAAAGTGATTACTAAAAGTAGTCACTTTTATTGCTTTCTAGGACTTTAAAAGATATAATTAAGATAGTTCTAGGAACGAAGTAACGTAGAAATATCTTATGCAAATAAGTAAAGTGAATTTGCAAACAGTAAAAGTCGTTTGAGCAAATCAAATTTAAAATAGAAAGGGATGTTACAAAAGATGAGCAAAAACAAAGGAATAACATTAGTAGCACTTATCATAACAATAATAATGCTTTTAATACTAGCAGGGATAACAATGTCAAGCTTAACAGGAGAAAATGGATTACTTGAAAAAATACAAGAAGCAAAACAAAGAACAGAAAATGCACAAAAAAATGAAAATAGTATATTAGACGAGTATGTAAACAATCTCAATACATATAGTAGCAATAATCCAAATATCCAAATAGGAAATAACCTTAATTATAGCGAAGAAGAACGTGTAGTAGGAAAATGGATAGATGGCAAAAACATATATGCAAAAACTATTACCATTGGAACTGTAGCCTCTGGATGGCATAATATTAACTTAGATGTATCAATTGATACAGTAGTAGATTTTAAATGTATTGTACTTCTGTCTAATAATGGTGATGCAACCAAATACTGGAGGAATGTTCCATCAGTCTCTGGATATGATGGTAGTGATGCATATGCTTTAAATATCAGATTCATCCCAGAAAGATTTGACCTATCTGTAGGAACAAATATGCAAGTACATAGAGGACACTTAACAATATATTATACAAAAGCAATATAAATAATATAAATAAAAAGTTCTAAAAATCTCTTTATCGAATACACATTATGTATAAATGTGAAAAAGATAAGGAGTTTTTTATGAGCGAGAAAACAGGTATTAGAAACACAATTCGTCAACATATATTGAATAATAGTAAAGAGTATACATTTATTGCATTAATTTTTTTAGTTGGAATTTTTTTAGGCGTTATGTTTGTAAATAACGGAAGTGACACACAAATATCAGAAGTTAACTCATATATAAATAATTTTATAGATAAATTAAAAAATACAGAAGATTTACAAAGTTTTAAAATACTAAAGGTAACAATTATAGAAAATATCTTACTAGCAATTTCAATATGGTTTTTCGGAACAACAGTTATTGGAATTCCAGTAGTTTTTGGGATTATTTTATATAGAGGATTTTGCTTAGGATATACAATTGCATCAATTATAATAACAATGGGATTAGGAAAAGGAATAATATTTACTATAATCAGTTTAGTCTTACAAAACATAATATTAATTCCAGCCATAATTGCTATAGCAGTAAGTGGATTTAAACTTTATAAATCAATTGTAAAAAACAAAAATAAAGACAATATTAAAATAGAAGTATTAAGACATACGATTTTTTCATTTATTATGTTACTATTATTATGCTTATCAGCAGTAGTAGAAATTCTAATTTCAACTAATATTTTAAAAAAATTTATAAAATATTTTTAAAATGTATTTACTTTTTTTAAATTGTTTGATATAACATATACATAATTTATGTAAATAAAATATTTTGATTTAGGGGTAGGGGAAAAATGGAAAAACAATTAAAACTTTTTTTTGAATTTTTAGAAAATGATAAGAAATTATCTAATAACACATTACAATCATACCAAAGAGATTTAAAACAATTTAGAAGATACATAGAAGGATGTGAAGTTCCATATAACAAAGTAGATGAAGAAGTAATGCAAAACTACATTGAATATTTAGAAGAACTAGGTAAAAAACCTTCAACTATTTCAAGATGTATAGCATCAATCAGATCATTTTACCAATATGTATTAAAAAAAGGAAAAGTAAAAAATGATCCTACAAAAAATATGCAATCACCAAAAATAGAGAAGAGAGTTCCAGCAGTATTAACTTCTAAAGAAGTTGAATTATTATTAGAACAACCAAAAGATATTGACTTAAAAGGAATTAGAGATAAAGCAATGTTAGAATTTGCCTATGCAACTGGAATGAGAGTTACAGAAATCATATCATTAGATATTGATGATGTTAATTTCCAAGAAGGATATGTAAACTGCAGAAAAGCTAATAAACAAAGAACAATACCATTAGGAAAAATGTCTTTAAAAGCATTAAAAGACTATACAGAAAATGCAAGAGATATTTTATTAAAAGATGAAAAAGAAAAAGCACTATTTGTAAATGTTAATGGGCAAAGATTAACAAGACAAGGATTTTGGAAAATAATCAAATACTATAAAGAACAAGCACACATCTCAAAAGACATTACACCACATGTATTAAGACACTCATTTGCAACACATCTATTACAAAATGGAGCAGACTTAAAAGCAATTCAAACAATGTTAGGACATTCAGATATTTCATCAACACAAGTATATATGCAATTTCAAGATGAAGGATTAAAAAATGTATATCAAAAAGCTCATCCAAGAGCATAATTAAAAGATGGATTATGAGGACAGATCTCAAAATCTCTCAAAATTTACTATAAATTCCTTGACAAATAGGAAATTTATGGTATAATATTTAACAGTTACAAGAAGAAGCAAAAACTTCTCACCTTATCTAAAGAGGAAAAAGGTTAGAAAAAAATAAAACTTTAAGCAAAAGCTTAAATTTATTTGTGTGAATTGACTTGTAACAAAAAGTCAATTTTTTTATTGATTAAAATAAATATTTTATGGAGGTGTTTGAACATAAAACAAGAATTACCAATTAATGGTCAAATTAGAGAAAAACAAGTTCAATTAATCGGAGAAAATGGAGAAAAATTAGGAGTGATTTCTACAAAAGATGCTCTAGAAAAAGCAACAGAAGCAAATTTAGACTTAGTCTTAGTTGCACCAAATGGGAATCCACCAGTTTGCAAAATTATGAACTATGGAAAATACAAATTTGAGCAATCTAAAAAAGAAAAGGAAGCAAAAAAGAAACAAAAAACTTTAGAAATAAAAGAATTAAGAGTTACTCCAAATATAGAAGAACACGATTTTGAATTTAAAGCAAAAAATGCAAGAAAATTTTTAGAAGATGGAAACAAAGTAAAAATAACAGTAAGATTTAGAGGAAGGGAAGTTAACAACGCAAAATCTGGTGAAAATGTTCTAAACAAATTCATAGAAAAACTAGAAGATGTATGTACTGTAGAAAAACAACCAAAATTAGAAGGCAGAAATATGTTTACAATTTTATCTAAAAAACAATAAACAAGTTACATATTACTTATGCAATTAAATTGCAAATATCATATATATAATTTAAGGAGGGAAAACTTATGGCAAAATTAAAAACAAATAAAGCAGCTAAAAAAAGATATTCATTAACAGCAACAGGAAAAGTAAAAAGAACAAAATCTAACAGAAGACATTTATTAGCAAACAAAACAAGAAGACAAAAAAAATCAGGTAAAATTCAAAATGCTTATGCTGATGAAACATGTAAGAAAACAATCAAAAAATTATTACCTTATGGTGGATAATAACAAGTAAAATAGAAAATGAATTGAGGAAGGTGAAATAAAATGGCAAGAGTAAAAACAGCAAGAACAACAAGAGCAAGACATAAAAAAATATTAAAACAAGCTAAAGGATATTTTGGTGCAAAACACTATAGATTTAGAAATGCAAATCAAGCAGTTATGAAATCATTATCTTATGCTTATGTAGGAAGAAAAGATAAGAAAAGCAACTTTAGAAAATTATGGATAGCAAGAATAAATGCAGCTGCAAGAATGAATGGAACAACATACAGCAAAATGATAGCAGGACTAAAAAAAGCTAATGTTACAATCAACAGAAAAATGTTAGCTGAAATAGCAGTAAATGACCCAAAAGCATTTACAGAAATTGCAGAAATTGCAAAAAAAGCATAGGAATATAAGAAAAATGCCAGTAAAAGCTGGTATTTTTTATATATTTATGGTAAACTTATTATATGAAAATCTGCTTGTGAACCCACATAAGGAGGAATATTTATGGTGAAAATAGCTGACTATACTGATAATAAATATGCATATATATATTCTTATGATGAAGAAGAACTTGAAGAAGCAAAGAGGATATTTGCAACACATATTGTAGATATTGG
The DNA here is from genome assembly GCA_948441945.1 of uncultured Clostridium sp. Lineage (GTDB taxonomy): Bacteria > Bacillota > Clostridia > TANB77 > CAG-508 > CAG-269. The sequence goes on from CAOJQV010000023.1 coordinate 9,193, forward strand.
ATATAAAATACGTTATAAAGACACACCAGCATTTATTGTAAGAAAAAGCAAATAAATAATTTTTTAGAAGGGTTCAAAGAAGATTGCATAAATCTTAAATAAGGAATTGGTACAAAGCCAATTCCTTATTGCTTTTTCATTTTAGGTTTAGAAATCAAAGAAGCAAGATAGCCAAAGAACACAGCAGCAGCAATACCACCAGCAGAAGCCTTAACACCACCAGTAAAAGCACCAACTAAACCAGCTTCTTTAACACCTTCAATAGCACCTTTTGCTAAATTATAACCAAAACCTGTAAGAGGCACAGTAGCACCGCTACCTGCAAAATCTACTAAATATTTATAAATTCCAAGTCCACCCAAAATGCTACCTGCAGTTACAAAAATAACTAAAATTCTAGCAGGTGTAAGTTTGGTTTTATCAATTAAAATTTGTCCAATTATACAAATAGCACCACCTACTACAAAACATTTTAAAAGACTTATCCAATTAAAAACATTAGCCCAATTTATATTCATAAAAATTCTCCTTCAATTGTGCCAAGAGGGACGTCCCTTTTTGGCACATTTTTATTTTCTGTGCCAAAAAGGGACGTCCCCCTTGGCACACTATATTTCTATACTAATTGCATGAGCAATACCAGGAATGCTTTCTCCTTGTTGTGAACTTGTTGAGTTCATTAATGCACCTGTTGCAATTAATAATAGTTTTTTTATTTTTTTCTCTTTCAATTGTTTAAATAAATAACCAGAAAAGACAGTACCACAACATGCACAACCGCTACCTCCAGAATGAGTGTCTTGAGCATTTTTATCAAATATTAAAACACCACAATCATTATAATTTGATTTAATGTTATAGCCTTGTGATTTTGCAATATCAATTGCAATTTCTTTTCCAATATGACCTAAGTCCCCACTAATAATAGCATCATAGTAACTAGGATTTCTTCCAGTATCTAAGAAGTGAGAAATTAGCGTATCAGCAAATGCAGGAGCCATAGCAGCACCCATATTGTTAGCATCTTTTATTCCCATATCAACAATTTTTCCAGGTGTAATATGTGTAACATAAGGTCCTTGACCAGATTTAGAAATAATTGCAGCACCAGAACCAGTTACTGTCCATTGAGCAGAAGGAGGTCTTTGATTTCCAAGTTCAAGTGGGAATCTAAATTGTTTTTCAGCACTACAAAAATGACTAGAAGTAGCACATAAAACATTTTCAGCAAAACTTTCAACACACATGGAACCTAAACACATTGATTCAACAAAAGTAGAACAAGCACCAAAAACTCCAAAAAAAGGAATATTTAATTCACGAAGTCCAAAACTTGAAGAAATACATTGATTTAGTAAATCGCCTGCAAAACAAAAATCAATTTGATCTGAAGGAATTCCAGATTTACTGATAACTGTATTTACAGTCTCTTTTATTATTTTACTTTCAGCCTTTTCCCAAGTCTTTTCACCCCAAAATTCATCATCTAAAGTTTGGTCAAAATACTTTGAAAGAGGACCTTGAGCCTCCTTAGGACCAACAATAGAAGCACATTCTGTAATAACAGGAGGGGTATTAAATTTTATAGTTTGTTTACCTAACTTTTCCAAAAAATCATCTCCTTTGAGACAGTTGGGACAGTCCAATTTTGTCTCATAAAATATATCTAAAAATGTCGAAAAATATAACCATCAAATTTCGACAAAATCATGAGACAAAATTGGACTGTCCCAACTGTCTCATTTAAACAAGTGTCATTGTTTGAGTATTAAAAATCAAATATACAATTCCAACTAAAATAGAAGCTGAAATACCAAAAACTAATACAGGACCTGCAACTGTAAACATTTTTCCACCAACACCCATAACGTAGCCCTCAGACTTATATTCCATAGCAGGTGAAACAATAGAATTTGCAAAACCAGTAATAGGAATTAATGAACCAGCGCCAGCAAATTTACCAATTCTGTTGAATAGATTAAGACCTGTTAAAAATGCAGAAAATCCAATTAATAAAATAGATACAATAGTACTAGACATAGTTTGGTCAAAGCCACGTTCTTTGCAAATATTTGCAATAATTTGTCCAATAGTACAGATTAAACCACCAACCCAAAAAGCATTAAAGCAATTCTTAATAATAGGAGAGTTGGGAGATTTTTTATCAACATATTCTTGATATGTCTGTTTTGTTTCAATAGGATTCATTAGTTATCATCCTTTCTATTTAAATCAATTAAAAAACCTAAATCTAAGTCAACAAAATACTCTGATATTTTGTTTCCATCAATTTTAGCTTTTTGTTCTAAAATTTTTATACTTGATATATAATCAATACTTTTAGAAGCTTCGTTAATTGTTTTTACAATAGCATCTTTCCAAGAAACTTCAGAAGTACCAGTAATAATTAAATGTTTTTCTATATCCATATAAAACCTCCTAAAATCGTTTTATAAATATTTTTACCGAATTTAGAAAAAATATACAAAACATAGAAATTTTATAAAAAAAGATATATAATATGAAAAATAAAAAATATATAAGGAGAAGAAGTATGATAGATAAAACAAGAGAATTAGCAATAAAGATATTATACAGAATAGAAAAAGAAGAAGCTTATTCAAACATAATTTTAAATGATGAAATAAATAAAAATAGAAAACAATTAACAGAAAAGGATATTGGATTAGTATCAGAATTAGTATATGGAGTAACAGCATGGAAACTGACTCTAGACACAATTGTAAAAAAATATTCAAAAATCAAACTAAAAAAAATATCACCATGGATTATTAATATATTAAGAATAGGAATATACCAAATAATATTTTTAGATAAAATTCCAAAATCAGCAGCAGTAAATGAAAGTGTTAATCTAGCCAAAAGATATGGACATGCTTCAAGTTCAAATTTTGTTAACGCAATTTTAAGAAAAGTAGAAAAAGAAGACTATAATGAACTATTTAAAATTGAAGATAATGTGGAAAGAATTTCTAAAACAACTTCTATGCCAGAATGGATTATAAAAGAATTAATGAAGAATAATACAATTGATAAAGTAGAAGAAATCTGCAAAAATTGTAATATAAAATCTAAAATCACAATACGTGTAAACTCTATAAAAATAGCAGATGATGAATTAATAAAAAAATTAAAAGAGAAAAATATAGAAGTTGAAAAAACAAAATATGAAAACTTTTTAATTCTAAAAAAAGTAAAAAATATTGAAAATCTAGACTTATTTAAAGAAGGATTTTTTACAGTACAAGATATATCAGCAGGGCTAACAGCTAGCATTTTAGCACCACAACCTAACGAACATGTTTTAGATGCATGTTCAGCACCAGGAGGAAAAACCACACACATAGCAGAACTTATGAAAAATCAAGGAAAAATAGAAGCATGGGATATTCATGAACATAGAACTAAATTAGTAGAAAAAAATTGTGAAAGATTAGGAATTAGTATAATTGAAACAAACACAAATGACGCAACAATTTATAATGAAAACTTAGTAAAAAAATTTGATAAAATTTTATTAGATGTTCCATGCCTAGGAATTGGAGTCATAAAAAGAAAGCCAGACATAAAATGGAAAAGGAAACCAGAAGACATAGAAGAAATAACTAAAATACAACAACTTATATTAAACAATTGCTCTAAATACTTAAAAGATGGAGGATATTTAGTATATTCTACATGCAGTATTTTAAAAGAAGAAAATGAAGAAATAATTGAAAAATTTTTAAAAGAAAACAAGGAATTTGAAATTTTTGAAAATACAATTATAAATTTTTTACCAGATGAAGAAAAAGATGGATTTTTTATTTGCAAATTAAGGGAAAAATAAATATTACAATAATATTACAATAACTTTACAGTTATGTGATAAATAACTAAAAAGTATTGACAAATAAACAAAAAACGATAAAATTAAAAGGAATTTAATATCATAAAATACAAATATAACAAGTAATATAAAAATAAAAAACGCAAAAAATAAAAATATAGTAAAAAATATAAAAAAAGGAGCAAAAATGTCGACTTGTCTAGGATTGTATATAGAAGATAATATAATTAAATATGCAAAAGTTTCAAAAGAACGTGAACAGATAAAAGTAGAATCTTATGGCGTAAAATTCTATGATAATCTTGAACAAGCCATAAAACAAATTGTCGAAGAAACATATAGTTATAAAACACCAATAAGTATTAATCTTTCAGATGAAATTTATAACTATTTTCAGATTTTTGCTTTATTAAGTAAAAAAGACTTACCAAAAGCAATTAAAACAGAATTTGAATCATACTGTTCTGAAAAAAACTATAATCCAAATGTATTTGAAACTAGATATGCACTAACACCAAATACACAAGACAAGGATAAAATAAAAGTAATTCATATTAGTGAAAATAAAATAGAATTAAATAAAAAAATACAAAAATTCTCATCATATAATTTAAGAAATATTATACCAATATCTATGTCAATTTCTAATATATCTAAATTTGATGAAAGAGAGAACTCGCTAATTGTAAACATAGAAGAAAAAACAATAATTACAACAATAATAAATCAAAATATTTATGATATTAAACTATTAGATAATGGAAGCCAAGATATACTAGACAAAATAAATATAAAAGAAAACTCATATCAAAAAGCATATCAAATATGTAAAGAAACAACTATCTATACATCAGAAGGAAGAGACTTATTAGATGGAGATACTTTTTATTTAGAAGACATTATGCCTACACTATATGATATATTAGGACAAATAAGAAAAATAATAAACGAAAGCGTAGATAAAATTGAAAAAATATATATTACAGGAACGGGGGCATTAATAAACAATATAGACCTATATTTTGAAGAATATCTTGAAAATGTAAGATGTGAAATTTTAAAACCTAACTTTATAAAAATATCACCAGAAATTAATATAAAAGATTATGTAGAAGTAAACTCTGCAATATCATTAGCATTAAGCGGATTAAATCAAGGAATTACAGGAATAAACTTTAAACACACATCATTAAAAGATAAAATATCAGAGATTGCAAAAATAGAAATAGGAAGTGGCAAAAAAGGAAAAGAAAACAAAAATAGCAAATTAAAATCTAATATATTAACAATGGATTTTAACATTCCTTTAGATGGTATAGAAAAAGCTCTATTGAGAACTGCATTTGGAGCAATTATTTTATTTTTTGTATATTGTGGATTTGCAGGATTAATAAAAAATCAAATAAATAACAAAGATATACAAGCAGGTGAATCAATTGAACAAACTAATAGTCAAATGCTATTAATAGATAAAGATATTCAAGAAGTACAAAATAAAACAAATGAATATACTACTAAAATTAACAATTTAAAAGCAATAAATGAAAAACTAGAAGAAAATAATAGACTTAAAAAATCAATACCAATATTACTAAACAAGTTAATGTATATTATGCCTGATGAAGTACAAGTTACATCAATACAAAACACTACAAATACACATGTAGAAATACAAGCACAATCTAGAAGTTATGCACAATTAGGATATTTAACAACAAATATAAAAGTGTCAGGTGTATTATTAAATGTAATATCAACAGCAGGACAACAAGACAATGGAATTATAACAATTAAGATAGAAGGTGATTTACCATGAAAAAGTTATTACTAAGTGTTGTTATAATATTAGTTTTTATTTTAACAGGAATCACTATTATTAAAGGAATCCAAATAGGCAATTGGAAAATTCTTGGACTTTTACAAATAAAAGATGAAAATAATCAACTTGATGAAAAAATAAAAGAAGCAACAAAACTTGCAAGTGCAGACTATGAAAAAAAGATGAATGACTTAAATGATGAAATTAAAAAATTAGAAACAGAAAAAACAAATTATGAAGATATGGTAACTGTAAGCACAGAAAGTCAAATAGAAGCTGCCAATCAATCTTACGACTATCTAATAGATTTTCTTTGGATAAGGGTAGAAAATCATGCGAAAGAAGAAGGCGTAAAGATGAAAATGGAATTAACAAAAAGTTCAACAGGAGCAGAAGGAATTTATAATTTAAACTTCACAGCAACTGGAACTTATATTGGAATTGCAGAGTTCATAACACATATAGAAGATGATACAAAACTAGGATTTAAAATAGAAGAATTTAAAATGAAAACATCATCAAATTCGACAGCAAGCACATCAAATACAACAACAGTAGAAAATACAGGAAATGTAGTAGAAGCAACTTTTGTTTGCAAAGATGTTAGTATTGAAGGTATATCTTCTAGTATAGTAGAAACACCAAAAACACAAACAGATAATACACAAACACAAGAAAATAAATAATTTTAGAAAGGAGTAAATAAAATGGCTAAAAATATTATAAAAGAAATAATAATTATTTTATTACTAACATTAGCAATAATACTTGTTTTAGGCGTATTGCTATATGAATATGTTCCAGCTAATAAAATTATACCAGAAAAAGTCTCTTATTCTACTCCAGAAAAAGTAAAAGACGAATTAATTACACAAAACAATATAGATGATACAGAAGTAATAATTACTTATCAAATAGACTCAACAGATTTAAGAAATTATAAAGTCACACAAGACTATGTACCAGGAAAGAAAAATCCATTTTCATCTTTAACAACTGAAGAAAATAACAACAGTAACGAAGGTGAGAATAATATACAAAATCAAAATGACAATCAAACAACAAATGGTCAAACAGCAAACGAGAAATCACAAAATACAGGATATCTTCCTGATAAAGGTACAAAATAGAAAAGTTATTAACATTATATTTATTTTAATAAATATAGTATTTATATATTATATCAAAAGAAAAGGGAGGGAAAACAATATGAAACAACAAAAAGGTATTACTTTAGTAGCATTAGTTATCACTATAATTATCTTATTAATTTTAGCTGGTATCTCAGTAGCTTCATTAAGTGGTAATGGATTATTTGGAAAGACACAACAAGCAGTAAATGCACATAAAAATGGAGAAAATCAACAAAATGAAGCAATAAAAGAAGGCGAAAACTGGCTTGATAACTATTTAGATTAGTTTATAAAAAATTTATTCTTAAAATAAATGGGCATATACATAACTTGTATATGCCTATATTAAAAATAACAGAAAAGGAAAACAAAAGATGGACATATTTTTATATATAATAATTTTTATTATGGGAATTACATTTGGCAGTTTTTATACATTAGCAGTATACCGTATACCAAAAGGACAAGATATTGTACATACACATTCTTATTGTCCAAAATGTAATCATAAATTAAACATAATAGACTTAATTCCAATTTTCAGCTATTTATTTTTAAAAGGAAAATGTAGATATTGCAAAGAAAAAATAAGACCAAGATACTTTATAATTGAACTAATTTCAGGAATATTTTTTGTAACAGTTGCATATCTAATGAAATTATCAATTTATAATATATCAACTATCAAAATATTTGATTTAATATTTATAATACTATATTTCACCTTTATAGTTTTAATAGTGGGAATAGATAAAGAAAATAGAACAATAAACAAACCAGTCTTAATGTATGGAATCATCATTTCAATTATGTATATAATATATCTATACATAATAGAAAAAACTAGTATTTATAGATATGTTATATATTTACTATGTTTAGCTATATTACTATTAGTAGATACAATAATATTAAAGAAACGTGCAAAAAATAATTATACTTATTCAATACTAATACTAATAATGATAATGGTCATATTTACAGGAGAATATGTAACAATAAACACTATTATTGCAACATTATTAATGATTTCAATTTATTTATTATTAAAAAAATTAAAAAATAATAAAAGTAGACAAACGAACAAACAATATAATGAAAATATAAAAATAGGACTTTTTATGGGAATAGCTAATATTACATATTTTATAATTGTCTTACTATTTTATAAATTAAACTGAAAGGAACAAAAAATTGAGAAAAGAAAAAGGCTTTACAGGAGTAGATATTATAATTTCAATTTTTGTTATAACAATTTTTGTAGCTATTATAGGAAACCTAATCATTAATGTGAACCTAAATAATAAAAGTATAGAAAGAAGAACAATTGCTACAAGTTATGCTATTCAAGAAATTGAAAAAATAAAATCACTTAAATACCAAGAACAATATAATAATAAAGGACTAAAAGGAAAAGAAATTTTAGAACAAAAAGAAATATATCAAAATGAAAAATTCACTGGATATAATAAAACAATTTATATAGAAGACTATATTTCAATTATACAAAATGGAGAAAAAGAACCTAATATAGTAAAACAAATTACAATAGAAATTTCTTATTTATTAGGAAATAAAAATCAAACAGTGGAATTGTCAACTTATATTGTAAAGGAGTAAAGGTTGAAAAATAATTGGTATTTGGCGTCGTTGAATTTCGATTTTAATTTAATCAATGTACACACGTACGCCTCATAAATTAAAATCTTATTCGTCTAGCCAAATATCCAATTCTATTCCAACCAGATTTGTGCCTTGAGGAAGGAATATGATAAAAAATGAAAAATGACAAAGGTATTACACTAACATCACTTATTATATATGTAATTAGTATGTTAGTAGTTGTAACGACTATTGCTACTTTAACATCATTTTTTTATAAAAATGTTGATATAGACAGCCTAAGTAAAAAGTCAACAGAACAATACACAAATTTCTCTAAATTGTTTGCAAAAGAAATAAATCAAAAAAATAATAAAATCATAGATTGTAAAATAACAAACGAAACAGTACAGGGGAAAGAATATAAAGTTAGCTATATAATATTTTCAAATGGAAATCAATATACGTATAAACAAATAAATAACTCAATTTATAAAAATACTAAAAAAATTTGCGAAGAAATAAAAGACTGTGATTTTTCTTATTCTTATGTAGATTCTATATATAAAATAAAAGTCAACTTTTTAACAGACAATTTAGAATTAACAGATGAAGACGCAATTATTTATGATTTATAAAAATAGTAAATATTAGTAATTTCATATAATTAAACAAAAAAAGCTAAGAATATAGTATAATAAAAAAGAGAAACAAAAGAAAGGATGCGTTTATTATGGAAATGAGAAGAAGACAACCAATAGGCGTAGAGTTAGTAAAAAGAGGAATTGTAACAGAAAATGATATTAATGTAGCATTAGATTATCAAAGAGAACATCCAAACGAAAGACTAGGAGGAATTTTATATTCACTAAATGTTTGCGATAGTCAAAATTTAATTGAGAACATTGCTGAAATACTAGGAGAAAAAGGAATATTATTAAACTCAAACACTATAAAAATAAAACCAATAGAATATCTACCATTAGAAGTATGCAAAAGAAATAAATGTATTCCTTTTGAAATAAATAGTGGAAAAATAAAAGTGTGTTTTTCAGATAGAATATCTGATAGAAATATAGATTCAGTAAAATTATTACTTTTAAATAAAGGGCTAGTTATGGAACATTATATTACTTTTGAAAAAGATATAGACAAAATATTAAGTTCTTTCGATGAAGGAAAAAGTAATGATATATCACAAACAACACAAGCAGGCACAATAATTGAATTAGTAGACAGTATAATAAAAACAGGAATGGCAAAAAGAGCAAGTGACATACACATAGAGCCATTAGCAAATGAAGTTAGAGTAAGATATAGAATTGATGGAGAATTATTTACAGTAGCAAAAATATCAAAAGAAAAACAACAACAAGTAATTGGAAGATTAAAAGCAATATCTAATATGCATCAAGAAAAACAAGAGGCACAAGATGGTAGAATTTTAATTTACGATAATTACAATATACGTGTTTCATCACAACCTAATGTACATGGAGAAAAATTTGTTTTAAGATTATTAAAGAAAAATGAAGATATAAAAAATATATTTGAATTGGGATATCCAGGAACACAAGAAGACTTAAAGAGAAGCTTTAATAAAAAGAACAGTATAACAATTATAGCAGCTCCAACTGGTGCAGGAAAAACAACAACTTTATATAGTATTATAGACTATTTAAATTCAGCTGAAATTAATATAACAACAATAGAAGACCCTGTTGAAATTAGAATTGATGGATTAAATCAAATAGAAATAGGAAGTTCAAAATCAACATTTTCAGGAGCATTAAGAACAGTTTTAAGACAAGACCCAGATATGATTTTATTAGGAGAAATACGTGACCAAGAAACAGCAGAAATAGCAATACAAGCTGGACAAACAGGTCATTATGTATTATCAACAATACACACAATTGACAGTATTGAAGTTATAAACAGAATGAGAAAAATGGGATTATCTGATTATGATATATCAAGTACATTAGCAACAGCAGTATCACAAAGACTAGTAAGAAAAGTTTGCAATGAATGTAAAAAAGAAAGAGAGTTTACAAAAGAAGAAAAAGAAGTCATAACTAAAATTTCCAAAAAATATGGAGAAGAAATAGACTTTAGTAAATTAAAAACTTATGATACTCCAGGATGTAAACACTGCAATAATATAGGATATTTTGGCAGAATAGGTATTTTTGAAGTATTAGATATATCAGATGAAATAAAAGAATTAATTGTAAAAGGTGCTTCTACAATTGAAATTAGAAATAAGGCACTAGAGCAAAACTATAAACCACTTGTAATAGATGGAATTCATAAAGTCCTAAAAGGAGATACAACATTAGAAGAATTAAATAGACAATTAATTTTATATTAAAAGGGGGAAATTTACCATGAATATGGGTAAAATTTTAGATATAGCAATCGAAAAAGATGCTTCAGATGTACACTTAATATGTGGAAACAAGCCAATACTTAGAATATCAAGAGAGTTATTACCAATTGAAGAAATGGATATACTAACACCAGAAGATATGAACGAAATGTATGATTACTTAGTAAGAGGAAATATAGATAAAGACGAAATATTTAATACAACAAGAAAGCTAGATACATCTTATGAATATAAAGGAATTCGTTTAAGAGTTAATATATCATTATCAGATGATATTCCATTATGCACATTAAGACTTATAAAAAATACATTACCACCTTATGAAACACTAGGACTTCCAGATGTTATAAGAAGAACCTTAGACCAACCACAAGGACTAATTTTAGTAACAGGAAAAACAAACTCAGGAAAAAGTACAACATTAAATGCTTTAATAAATGAAATAAATGAACAAAAAAATAAAAAAATATTAACATTAGAAAATCCAGTAGAATATAAACATAAATCAAAAAAATCATTAATTGTACAAAAAGAGATAGGAAAAGGAAGAGATTCTTTAACATTTAGTGATGGTGTAAAAAACTCATTAAGAGAAGATTGCGATATTCTAGTAATTGGAGAGATAAGAGACAAAGTTACAATGGAAGCAGCAATTGAAATGGCAGAATCTGGACATTTAGTAATAGGAACATTACACACAAAATCTTGTGCAGAAACAATAGACAGAATGATAAATTTCTATGAAGTAAGAGACCAAGCAAGTATAAAATATCTTTTATCAGCATTATTAAAATTAGTTGTATCACAAAGGCTATTAAAAGGAAGAGATGGAAAACTAGTTTTAGTTCCAGAAGTTATGGTTGTAGATAATATTGTAGCAGGTATTATTAGAAAAGAAAAAATAAGTGTATCTGAAATAGAAGATGCAATACAAAGTTCAGATAAAGGAAGTATAGGATTAATTAATTCAATTGCAACATTATTTGTAGATGATAAAATAACATTAGAACAAGCAAAGGCTCAAATTGAAGAAAAAAATATTGAGATATTAAATAGAACTATAATGCAAATGAAAATTAGAAGAGATAGTAATAGACAATAAAAAGACAGGAGGTGGACCATAAGTGCCTACTTATATGTATAAAGCTGTAACAAGTTCAGGAATTATTGTAAGAAATAGAGTAGAAGCAGCAAGTAAGCAAAACTTAGTTAGAGCATTAAAAGAAAACAATTTAATGCCAATTACAATTGAACAACTTGCATATTCAGCAAAAAAGAAGAAGAGTAAAAAGAAAAACATCAAAGATATAGAAGAAATTATGAAAAACGCAAATACAACTCAAATCAACACAAAAAAGACATCTACAGTAAAAGAAAAAATAAATATGTATTTGTCAAAAACTGAAAAAGTAACATCAAGAGATTTAGTAATATTTACACAAAACTTCTATTTATTAAAAAAAGCAAACTTTAATAATATTCATGCTCTAAAAACAATTATGGAAAGTACAGAAAATATTACATTTAAAGGGATTTTAGAAGATATACTAGCAGGAGTAGAAGCGGGAGAAAATATGTATACGACAATGGAATATTATTCAGATGTATTTCCATATATATACATCAACATGATAAAAGTAGGAGAACTATCAGGTTCACTTACAAACTCATTAGAACAAGCAGTTAGATATTTAGACTCTAGTGAAGCTCTAAATAAAAAAATAAAAGGAATATTAATACCAAATATAGTTCAATTTGCATTATTATTAGTAATGCTTTTTGTAGGAACATTAGTAGCAATTCCAGCTATCCAAAATGTATATGACGAAATGGGTTCAAAAGATACATTACCAGCTGTTACACTATGGTTCCAAGGAGTCGTAAACAATTTAATGGAATTTTGGTATATACCATTAGTAATAGTATTAGCCCTTGTAGCAGCAATAATATTTTATATTAATACACCAAAAGGAAAATACAAATTTGATTATTTTAAATACAAGATGCCAATATTTGGACAATTAATATTTGCACTTGACTTTTCAAGACTAATGAAAGCAATGTTATTAAACTTAGAAAATGGAATGAGAATCCAAGAATCAATAGAAGTTAGTAAAAATGTTATACAAAACTATGTAATGTTATCTATTATAGAAACATCATTAAGCAATATAATAATAGGAGACTCATGGATTGAGCCATTTGAAAAATCAGGATTAGCCAAACCTATGATAACAGAAATGCTTAAAATAGGTATGCAGACTGATTTAACAGAGATGATGGCTAAATTAGTAGAATATTTAGAAATTGATATAGATAACATTATGGAAAAAGTTATGAAAGTATTACCACAAGTAGTTTATGCAATTGTAGGAGCTGTTCTAATCTTTTTCGTGGTAGTTGTACTTGTTCCATGTGTACAAGTTTATATGGGAGATTTCTTGTTCTCAGCAGCAGGTGTGTAAGGTAAAAAAATTAGCATTTGGCTAGGTAAATATCCAATTCTTTTTCAACCTGATGTATGGTAAAAGAAAGGAATAAGATTTAATATGGAAATTGGAATTGATTTAGGCGGAAGCCATATAAGTATTGGAATTATTGATAAAAACTATAATATAATAGAAAAAATTGAAAAAAGATTAATGTCAAAAGAAAAACAGGATATAGAAGAATCAATTGAAAACTTTATTTACGAGAATATACTACAATTAAAGGAAAAGTATGAAATATCAGAAATAGGTATAGCTGCACCTGGTACAATAATAGAAAATGTTATTATTGGTTCAGTTAATTTAGGAGTTAAAAATTATACACTCTCAAAAAATATAGAAGAGAAATTAAAATTACCTGTAAAGATAAAGAACGATGCAAAATGTGCAGCACTTGCAGAAGTAAAAAAAGGAGCACTAAAAAATTACAATAGAACATTATTTTTAACATTAGGAACAGGTATTGGAGGAGCGGTAGTAATTAATAATCAATTATTAAATACAGGAGAACTTCCAGGATGTGAATTTGGACATATAATTATACAAAAAGATGGAAAACCATGTAACTGTGGAAAAAATGGATGTTTTGAAAAATATGCATCTATGAAAGCACTAAAAAACAACTTAAGAGAAGCATTAAATCTAGATGAAAATACAAAAGGAGAAGAACTACTAGATATAATAATAAAAAATCAAGAAGATAAAAAAATAAAAAATATTATAGAAGAATTTATTGAATATTTAAGTATAGGAATATCTAATTTAGTAAATATATTTGAACCAGAAGCAATAGGAATTGGTGGAAGTTTTGTATACTTTTCAGATATCTTATTAGAAAAATTGAAAAGAAATATACAAGAAAAAGGATATTTAGTCAATAATAGAACAAATCTAATAATTGTACCTGCAATGCTTGGAAATGATGCAGGAATATTAGGAAGCATAATGTGAGACAGTTGGGACGGGCTAAAAATGTCTCACAAATATGTCGAAATTTGTAAAAAACATAAAAAGACAAAAAACGACTAAAATAATGAGACATTTTTAGCCCGTCCCAACTGTCTCAGAAGGAGATTGAAATGAAGGAAGAAAAGAAAGCCACAAGGCAAAGTTATGGAGAAGCATTATTAGAATTAGGGAAAGAAAATAAAAATGTAGTAGTATTAGATGCAGATTTATCAACAGCTACAAAAACTGATTTATTTGCAAAGGAATTTTCTAATAGATTTTTTGATATGGGAATTGCAGAACAAAATATGGTAAGTACAGCAGCAGGGATAGCAACTTGTGGAAAAATTCCATATTTAAGTACATTTGCAGTTTTTGCAGCAGGAAGGGCTTATGACCAAATTAGAAATAGTATATGTTACCCAGAATTAAACGTAAAAATATGTGCTACACATGCAGGAATAACAGTAGGAGAAGATGGGGCAACACATCAAATGATAGAGGATTTATCATTAATGAGAACTCTTCCTAATATGACTGTTATATCAACATCAGATGATGTTCAAACAAAATGGGCAGTTAAAGAAATTAGTAAAATAAATGGACCTGTATATTTAAGACTTTCAAGACTTGCAACTCCTATAATATATGACGAAAATCAAGAGTTTGAAATCGGAAAAGCAATACAAATTGGAAATGGAACTGATGCTACTATATTTGCGACAGGTGTAACTGTTGTAGAAGCTATTAAAGCACAGAAAGATTTGAAAGAGAAAGGAATAGAAGTAAGAGTAGTTGATATTTCCACAATTAAGCCAATAGATAAACAAATGATTATAAAATGTGCTAGAGAAACTAAAAAGTTGATTTCTGTTGAAGACCATAATATAATTGGTGGGTTAGGTTCTGCTATTTCTGAAGTTTTAACAGATGAATATCCATGCAGGCTTACAAGATTAGGAGTAAAAGATACTTTTGGAAAATCAGGAAAAGCTGAAGAATTGATGAAGTATTTTGGGATAGATAGTGAGAGTATTAAAAATAGTGTAATATAGAAAAAGAGGAGAAAAAATATGATAACTAAAACCATTGAGACTCTAGAGAGCTATACTTTAAAAAATTTGCCATCGCAAAAAATTAGAAATTTTTTGTATGGTGATGAGAGAGTAAAGCAAGTGAAAGGTATAACACTTATAGCTTTAGTAATAACTAAACTCGTGCCTACCGCCTAAAATAAAGGGTTGTAGGCGTTTTTGTATATTATGG
>CAOJQV010000024.1 GCA_948441945.1 uncultured Clostridium sp.
CTGAAAGCATTGGTCTATGGTCTGGTCTTTGTTCTACTGCTCTTGATAATTGTGATAATGCTATAACTGGAACATTTAATTCTTTTGATAGTATTTTTAAAGACCTACTTATTTCAGAAATCTCTTGTTCACGGTTAAAACTTCTTTTACCATTTCCTTGTATTAATTGTAAGTAGTCAATTACAACTAGTCCAATATCTTTTTCTAATTTGAGTTTTCTGCATTTAGCTCTTATTTCCATAACAGAAATTCCTGGTGTGTCATCAATATATATACCTGTTTCTGATAGTGGTCCTATTGCCTCTGCTAATTTTGACCAGTCTTCATCTTCTAATTTACCAGTTTTTACTTTATTGCTATCTACCATTGCTTCACTACACAATATTCTATTTACCATCTGTTCTTTTGACATTTCTAAGCTAAAAATAGCAACTGGTATATTTGATTTTAATGCTACATTTGTTGCAATATTTAATGCAAATGCTGATTTTCCCATTGCTGGACGGGCTGCAATTAATATTAATTCAGAGCCATGTAGTCCTGCTGTTCTATAATCCAAGTCTGAAAATCCAGTTGGTACACCTGTTATGTGTTGTTTTTTATTATAAAGTTCTTCTAATTGAGTAAAACTATCTACTAAAATGTCTTTAATTGGAACATATCCTTTTTGATTCTTGTTTTGCAATAAATCAAAGATTTTCTTTTCTGCTCCTTCCATTATGTCATCTACTTCTTCTGTTGTATCATATCCTAAATCTATTATTTCATTTGCTGTTTTTATTAGTTTTCTTAATTCTGATTTTTCTGCTACAATATTGATGTATTTAATTGCATTTGCAGTTGTTGGAACTTTTTCTGGTAGTTCTGCTAGATATTCAAATCCTCCAACTTGTTCAAATTTGCCCATTGACTCTAATTCTGATTTTACTGTTATTAAGTCTATTGGTTCTGCTCTATTGTAAAGATTAAGCATAGCTGTATAAATCATTTTATTATCTTCACGATAAAAATCTTCTTCTTTTAAGACTTCTATACTATTTGTTACTGCATCTTTATCAGTAAGCATACTTCCTATAACTGCTTGTTCTGCTTCTAAATCGTGTGGTGGTACCTTTCCTATTTCCATTTTATTTCCCCCATTTTAAATGTCCCAAAAGTAAACGTCCCTAATGGGACATTACATCTATTTTTAATTTAGCAATAACTCCTTCAAATAGCTTAATTTCTACATTTGTGGTTCCTAGTGTTTTTATAGTGTCTTTTAATTCTATTTTCTTTTTATCTACTTTTATTTGATATTGTTTTTCTAAATTATCTGCTATTTCTTTTGATGAAACTCCTCCAAAAATTTTTCCATTTGCTCCTGATTTTACTTGTATTTTTAACATTATTTTTGATAATCTGTCTGCTATCTTTTCTGCTTCTTCTTTTTCTTGTGATTTTTTATAAGCTTTTGAGTCTTGCTTTGCTTTTAATTTACTCATATTTTCATTATTTGCCTCTACTGCTAAGTTTTTAGGAAATAAAAAGTTTCTTGCATATCCATCTGATGCATTTATAACTTCATCTTTTTTTCCTACACCTTTAATATCTGATTTTAATATTACTTTCATAAAAATCATACCTTTCTTAAAATTATTAGAAAATCTGGGTAAACTAACAACTTACTTAATTTTCTATTTCTGCAAAATATTCATTAATTCTAGTAATTAGTTCTTGTCTAACTTCTTCCATTGTCATACCTTCTACTTGAGCCCCTGCTAATGTGATATGTCCTCCACCACCTAGTTTTTCTAAAATAACTTGAACATTTATATCACCAATTGAACGTCCACTTATGCAAATTCTTTCTCCAGTGTCTCCTAAAACAAATGATGTTGTAACATTGCTAATAGTAAGTAATTCATCTGCTGCTTTTGCACATAGTAAATTTACATCTTTAGTTTTTGTTTCATCACATATTGCGATGGCTATTGTATCATTTACAAGTTCAGCCTTTTTTACAATTTCAGCTATTTTGTTAAATGATTCTAAATCACTTTGGAACCATTTTTTAACTCTAATTATATCAACACCACATTTTCTTAAATATGCTGCTGCTTCAAATGTTCTAACACCTGTTTTAAATGTAAAGCTTTTTGTGTCCATCATAATTCCTGCATATAGGCTTTCTGCTTCTACTTTTTTTAGTTCTACATTAACTTCTGCATATTGCAATAATTCAGTAACAAGTTCTGCTGCAGAAGATGCATAAACTTCTTGGAAAGTAAGTGTTGCGTTTTCTATAAAGTCCGCGCTTCTTCTATGATGGTCTATAATTACGATTTTGTTTGCTTTATTTAATACTTCTGGTGATTCAACATAAGTTGTTTTGTGTGTATCAACAATTATTAGTAAAGTATCATCATCAATATTTTCTTCTGCTACTTCTTTGCTTATTAATACATCTTCATATTCTGGCTCTTCTAATAGGCTTTCTCTAAAGCTTTCCAAAGTTGGTGTATTACTTGTTATGATGTAAGCATTTTTATCTAAAGCTTTAGCTAGCCTATATATACCTACACTTGAACCCATTGCATCAATATCTGGATTTGCATGTCCCATAATCATAACTTTGCTAGATTCTTTTATCATATTTTCTAATGCATGTGCTACAACTCTTGCTTTGACCTTTGTTCTTTTTTCTATCTCTTGAGCTCTTCCTCCAAAGAATTTATATATATCATGTTTTCTAATAACTGCTTGGTCTCCACCTCTTCCTAAAACAATGTCCATTGCTGTTTGTGCAGATTTATATTTTTCTTTATCGCTATTTCCTTCGTTAGATATAGCAATACTTAATGTAAATTGTACTTTTTGTTTTGAATCTAATTCTTTTATTTTGTCTAATATGCTGAATTTATCTTCTTTTATTTTTTCAAGATATTTTTGTTCGAAAATATATACATAAGTATCTCTTTCTGATTTTATTAAAACTCCATTATATTCATTTGTCCATTCATAGATATTTTTATCTATTTCTGCCATATATTGTGCTTTTTCTTCGCTTTCTAGCATTTGCATGTTTTCTTCATAATTGTCTATCATTATAATTCCAACACATGATTTAGAATTGTTATATTCGTTTTGAAGCTTTAGGTTTTCTGTTTCATCAATAAAATATAGAACTGCCATATATTCATTTTCATTTTCATTTTTATTTTTTTTGTTAGATTTAACAAATTTTCCTACTAGTCGATATTCTCTTTTATTGACTTGTATATTTTTTAATATTGATTTGTCATTACTATCTTGCTTATTTTTTATTTCTTCTTTTAATTCAAAAATTAAGTCATTTATAAATGTATTAATGTCTACATCTTCAAATTCACTTGCGAATTTAACACTTTTCCATACAACATTTCCATCTGTTTCTAAAATAATTAGTGGAAATGGCGAATTAATTAAACTTGTCTTTGCTGCTGAGTCGACAGTTAAAGTCAAGTCTTGTAGTGTTTCAGATATTTCACTTTTTCTTTTATTATTGGCAAAATAAGTATATCCAATTATTAATGAATATAGTAAAATTGATGGTATTATAAATTCTTTTCTTTCCCAACATATTAGGAATAATAGTAGTAATATAATAACCAAATATATCTTTGTTCTTGATACTAAATTATCAAAGATTTTTTTATTACTTGTTTGCATAAATCTCTCCTTTTATATCATATCTATTGTACTTCGAAATAGGAGATTTGTCAAGGAAATATGGTAATCGCTTAAACTTTTAAATGTTGTAGTGACTACTCTTGCTTCTTCCTCTTTAAGTTCTCCCCCATTTCGAATGTTATTTTTTGTTCATTACATTCTATTAGTATTTTTAAAGTTAACCAATAGAAAACTTTCACTCAGGCTAAAAAGTTATATTATATTCATTTTGAGTGTAACAACGAATGTGCCATGGAGTAACAGTAGAAATTCTAAATCTCATTTCAATCAAGCAAAATAACATCTGAAAGGGTGGGGGAGAACTTAAGGAGGAATAAGCACAGAGTAGGCACTCCACGTTTAAGAAGTTTAAATGATTGCCATATATCAAGAAAAATCACTCTTTCAAGTATTTTTTTCTATTTTTTCTATTTCTTTTTCATCTAGTTTTGTTATTTTAGATATAAGGCTTATTGGGAGCTGTTCTTCTATCATTGATTTGACTATTTGCATTATTCCTTCTTTTTTTCCCTTTTTTCTGCCTAATATCCTTTCTCTTTTTCTCTCTTCTATTATTGTATCTACTATTGCTAACATACTATCATCCCCTCTCCTTAATTTTTTTATAAATTCTTCTATCTTTTCTTTTGTCATTGAGTTTCCTAATATTACTGTTGCCATCTTCTCTAACAATTCTTGTTCTTCTTCATTTTTTATCCTTTTTGATATTTATATTACTACTGGTTTTAACTTTTCTGTATCGTTTATTTTTTCTATTAACATCGCTTTTGTTATAAATGTTTTTCCTTCTAATAATTCTTCTTTTGCATAGTCATTTACATCTACTACATTATATCTATCTATTTCTTCGTTATATCCTAATAATTTTGCTTGTATCTCTGAGACTCCTCTTTTTGCGTTCCATTTTTTGTTTCCTGTATATAGTACTATTGGTATTACTGCTGGTATTTCTATTTTTTTATTATTCATTTCTTTACCTTTTATTGCACTTCTTCTTATCTCTAATGAATATTCATACATCCTTAATGCCATTTTATAGTCTATTTTTGTTTGATGTTCTATTAAGAAGAATATATCTTTGTTTTTTAATTTATATACAATATCACATTCTCTATTTTTTAGTGTACTTGTTATATAACTACTATTATATTTTTCTATTTCTTCTGGCTCTATTTCATTTACTAGAACTTTATTTATTATTTCTGTTGCACATTCTTTATTGTCTAATATTGTTCTCATTATTTTGTCATGCTTATTATTTATTTCGCATTTTGCTTGTTCTTCTTGTACTCCTAAAATCTCTTCTTTATCATTTGTTTCTAAATAATTTAAGTAGTCTTTTAAAGTAAATATTAATATATTACTTTTATTATACTTGTTATTTATATTATTATTAATATTTATTACGCAGTTAATTTTGTTTTTTGATTTTTCTATACTATCACTCCTTTTTCTTGCTTATTTCTTGTTCTTTTGGATTTTTTAGATATAATTTTCTGATATAAATTTTAAATTTGAATAAACTTTTGAATTACTAAAAGTGTTTTTATAATACAACAAAGTGCCGAACTTTGCAATCTATTTTCATCGCAAAATTCGACAAATCATTTATTAATTATTTATTTTCATTACTATAATCATTACTATCTATAATAACTTCTTCTTTACTATTCTCACTCTCTTCTTGTTTTTTAATAGCATCAATAATCATAATAAATTTAACATTTCCTGTGCTATCACTATTTAATATTGTAAAGTTATTATACTCATTTGATAATTCTGTTAATTTTTCAATTCTATTTGTTAAATTTTTTGCATCTCCCTTAATGTAATTACAAATTTTATTAATTCCTTGTTCATTAAATGTTTTTATGCCTTGTGATAATTGAGTTGCTCCATTATCTAACTTAGCTAAGCCATCTGTTAATTGTTTTAGCCCTTCATTTAGTGTGTTCATTTGAGAAACTACTTGTTCTTGTGCTACTGTTTTTACTTCATTTGCAACTGTTGTAGTAATTGTTGTTGATAATGAACTTGCAACTGTTCCTGCAACTTGTTCTGCTACTGTTCCCGCAGTTGTTTCTGCCGTTTTACCTGATGCTGTTTTTGCTGTTGTTGATGCTGTTGCTTTAATTGCTGTTTCAAACAAAGCTTTTTGATTGTCGTTTAGTGTACTATAAAGTGCTTGATATTGAGGATTTCCATTTATCATTGTTTGTGCTGCTGAAAAAGCCATATTTTCTGTTGTAGTTTTTTGGCTATCTGCCATTGCTTCTGCTTGCGCTTTAGCTGTTGCTACAATTGTTGCCTTTTGTGTAGCCATCTGTTTAGAAACTTGTGATACTGCACTTGTTTTAATTTGTGCTAATGTTTCACTATTTAAAGCATCTGTTTTGTTTGTACTTAGAGATTTTGTAGCTTTTGATACTTCTGACTGTATTGTCTTTGCTCCTTGATATGCCACTGTTACTCCACTTTTTAAAGTGTTTGCGCCTTCTTCTATTTTTTTACTTGAACTTTGTAATGTGTCTACTTGAGCTTCAATTTGATTTAAATTATCAAAAACTTTTAAATCCTTTTCATCTATAACTTTAGGTGTAACATAGGAAATTATTGACTCTGATTTAAAATCAGTTGTATCCATTGTAATTTCTATATTGCTTGGGATTTCAATCTCATCTTTAGATATTCCTAAGCTTTCTTGTAATCCAGGCATTCCCATACCTACTACAATAGTTTTAGTTCCATCATCAATCACTTTTCCTGATGATACTGTTATATTACTTGCATTTTCATTTTTTACAATTGTTCCTGCTACAACAACAAAAGGAACATACATTTTTACTTTTTTACCGTTTATATCAACAGTTCTACTTTCTTTATTTTTATATTGTAAATTTATTTTTACTGTGCCACTTTTTCCTAAAATTTCTTCACTTGAAATTTTTTCTCCATTTAGTTCATATTCAACATTACACTCAATAGGTAATTCTTTTGAACTCTCTCCTTGATAATATATATCATTTTTATTAGCATTCCATGTTATTTTATTTCCTTCTTGTTTAAATGTTTCTTCTCCACTTGTATTTTTTATATTTAATAAATCTGATAAATCATCAATTAATTCTAAATTTTCATTATTTATAATGTGAGTACTTACTATTGTTTTATAATTATTTCCTGTACAATCTAATTTTGTATATACTGTTTCTTCTTTTGTGTATGCAAATACAGGTAATGTGTAACTAGCCATTGCACATAATAGTGTACCTGCAACTATTTTTTTAATCACTTTATGATTCATAACTTATCCTTCCTTTCGACTCTTTTCGACTATTTTATGAGACAAATTAGGACTGTCCCAACTGTCTCATTCCAATTGTTGTTTTACATATTAATTTATCTAGCAATATCAAGAATGCTGGTAATACCATAATTACACTAATCATACTAATAATTGCACCTCTTGACATTAATGTACATAGTGAACCTATCATTTCTATTTTTGAATATGCTCCAACTCCAAAAGTTGCTCCAAAGAAACATAATCCACTTACTACAATAGAACTTATTGATGTTCCAAGTGCTTCGCTAACTGCTTGTTTTTTATCTTTTCCTTCTTGCTTAAATCTTATATATTTTGTAGTTATTAGAATTGCATAGTCTATTGTTGCTCCTAATTGAATTGTTCCTATTACAATTGATGCAATAAATGGTAATGTTGTATTTGTGTAAGTTGCAAATCCCATATTAATAAATATTGCAAACTCTATAACTAACATTAAAATTACTGGTAATGATATTGATTTTAATACAAATATCATTATTATAAAGATTATTACTGTTGAGGTTATTGTTACACTGCTAAAGTCATGGTCACTTATTTCAACTAAGTCTTTCATAAGTGGTCCTTCTCCTGCTAGCATTGCGTTTTCATCATATTGTTTGATAATCTCATTTACTTTAACTACTTGCTCATTTAACTCATCTGTTGCTAATTCATAGTTTGAATTTATAATAATTAATTGATATTTGTCATTTTCAAATATTGATTTAATATCATCTGATAATATTTCCTCTGGAAGTTCACTTCCAGCTATTTTAGAAAATGACATTGTCCATTCAATTCCATCTAGCTCTTCTATTTTTTCTAACATCTCATTTACTTTATAATTTGGTACATCTTTGCCAACTAGTGCCATTTCCGTTGATACCATATTAAACTTTTCTTTTAGAGTATCATTTGCTTGAACACTTAAGAGTGTATCTGGCAATGATTTATCAAGATTGTAATAAACTTCTGTATTTGTATATCCATAAATTGCAAAAGGTAAAATTAGTACAAATACAACTAATATTGCTTTATAATGTTTTACATTAAAGTTTTTAATTCTTTCAAATTTTGGTAAAATTTCTTTATGGCTTGTTTTTTCAATCCATGAGTCAAATACTAATAACATTGATGGCAATATTGTTACTACACTTATAACTCCTAATAAAACGCCTTTTGCCATAACAATACCAATATCTTTTCCTAATGTTAAATTCATGCTACACAAAGCTAAAAATCCTGCAATTGTTGTTAAGGAACTTCCTACAACTGATACTAATGTCTTAGATATTGCATGAGCCATTGCTTCTTCATTACTTGAGAATCTTGCTTTTTCTTCTTTATAACTATGATATAAGAAAATAGCAAAATCCATTGTTACTCCTAATTGTAGAACTGCACTAATTGCTTTTGTAACATAAGAAATTTCTCCTAAAAAGATATTTGTTCCCATATTATATAAAATTGCAATTCCTATATTTAAAAGTAAAAATATTGGTGCTATATAAGAGTCTAATGCTAATAGTAAAATTCCTATACATAGTGCAACTGCTATAACTACATAAATAACTATTTCAGAATTTGATAAGTCTCTTGTGTCTAGAACTGTTGCTGACATTCCACTAATTTTACATTGTTTATCTGTTGAACTCCTTAATTCTTCTATACTTTTCATAGTTTCATCAGAAGAAATACTTTCTTTAAATGTTACTAAAATAGCTGTTTCTCCATCTTTATATATTTTACTTGTTAAATCTTCTGGTAACATTTCAACTGGTATATTACAGCCTATTATGTCTGATGCTCCTACTACCTTTTCTACATTGTCTAGTTCTTTTATTTTATTTTCTAGTTTTTGAATATCTTTTGTTTTCATGTCCTCTACAATAATAATTGAAAATGAACCCATATTAAATTCTTCTGATAAAATTTTCTCTCCTTGAATTGTTTCTACCTCATCTGGCAAATAAACTAAAATATCATAATTAATACGAGTTGCTTTCATTCCAATTAATGCTGGTATAATTAGTATTAATGCTAAAATTAAAATTAGCTTTTTGTGTTTTGCAATAATCTCTCCAAATTTTAACATTTCGTTCTCCTTTCTTTTTATGACCATTAGTCATTTTATATATAATAGCATCTTTATGACCATTAGTCAATACTTTTTTTATATTTTATTGACTAACTGTCATTTTTATGATAAGAATAGTAATGGTGATAATAATGAAATATGATAAAGAAGATAAAGAAAACAGATTACTAAACACTGCATTTAAACTATTTACAGAAAAGGGAATAAAAGATACCTCTATACAGGAAATTGTAGATAATGCTAATGTTGCCAAAGGCACATTTTACCTATATTTTAAGGATAAATATGAAATTAGAGATATATTAATTGCAAAAAAGTCAGAAAAATTATTTTCAGATGCTCTAAGCTCTTTAAGAAAAAACTATATTAAAAATTTCTCTGACCAAATTATTTATATTATAAATTATGTAATAGATGAGCTAACAAAAGCTCCTATTCTTTTAAATTTCATTTCCAAAAATTTATCGTGGGGAGTTTATAATAAAACTTTAATAAAACTATATGACAAAAAGCAAGATAAACAAGAAACCATCCATAATTTATTTACAAATGGCATTAAAGAAAATGACATCCAATTAAAAAATCCTGATGTAACTTTGTTTATGATTATTGAGCTTGTAAGTTCTACTTGCTTTAATTCTATTTTATATAAAGACCCTTTACCAATTGAAGAATATAAGCCTTATTTATATGATACAATTAGAGGGATGATTTCAAAGAGGGATTAAGAGACTAGGTCTCAAAATTCCTCTTTACTATTTTTCTCGTGTTCCATACTCTTCCTCTTTTTGCTCAATAAATTCTTCTATTTTTTCATCATTTACATCATTACCTAGTCCTTCATATACTTTAATCGCTGTTTCTAGTGCGCCTTCACCTCTATAACCACATTTATCCATAAACTCTTGCCATGTATAATTAGTATTTGGTATGCAATCATTAACATCCACCTCATCGGCTTCAAAATGAGTATGTGAACTAGTTTGTTCATTTCCATCAAAGTCTCTTCTGTCTTCTAGGTTGTTACATCCTTTTTTTGTATGTTTCACAACTTCATTTTTCACATCTTCTTTTTGGTACATTCCTTTATTTCTATTTAAAATTTCTCTTGTTTCAATTGGGATTACTGGAGTTTTTGATGTTTCAACTTGAATTCCTACATTTTCATTTTCTAATGTTCTTTGGTAAAAATACATATTTACTGCTCCTTGGCTATTTTCACAACCAATACTTGCACCATTTGTTTTCCTTCTATATACTGATACATCACTATTATCTCTTGTTGCGGTGTTATCTGCTTTTATTTTAGTTTGATTTCTATTTCCACCATTTCCAACAGAAGAGTCAATTTCAAATTCATCATTTAAAACTTTTGCTTGTCCATCTTTTGTCACTCCTACTAAAGAATAAGTTGTATTATTTCTTGTCATTCCTCCTGTAATTTCATCTACTTTATCTGAATAGACCACATATAAGCTATCATATCCTTGCAAGTCTAACCTTTTCCCTAGAGTTTCTTTTCCATCTACTTTCTTATTTAAGTCAGCTTTTTGAATTCCATTGACTTTTATTTTTTCAGTCTGTTTTTTAGATAAAGTATCTTTTTCTTCCTCTTTTTTATTTTCTTTTTGTTCCTTTAATTTCTCAATTTCTGATTTGTCTAAGTTTCCTTGTATTTTTTCTACTTCTTCTATTGAAACTTTTCTTCCCATATAAGCTGTTAAAATTTCAGAAATTTCTTGTTTTTCCAAGTTGCTTAAGGCATATTTTTCTACTTGTTCATTGTTTACATTATTTAATAGTTCTTTGAATTCTTCTAGTTTATCTAACTCAAATTTTTCAAATTTACTATCAAAAGCTAGTTCATTTGGACCTATTAACGCTGCTATTGGTTCATCTCCTAAATAATAATTAATTTGATAACTTGTTCTAAGTGTTCTATCTTCATTTATTTCTACAATTTCTTTTTCTACTTCAAAAACATTTTCAGTTCTATCTTTACCATTTATCTTGTCTTTCCATGTAATTGTACCTATTGGTTTTATATCTTTTATTCTTACTCTTTTGTTTACTTCTTGATTTTCTGCCAATTTATTTTCTAATGTGTCTCTAAAATCTTGTTCCATTTTTAATATATTTCTTTCTTTTTTATTCATAGAGTACTCCTTTTACTTTTTATATATTTAAAATAAACGACACTTCAAAGATATAAAAGTGTCGTATTTATAATTAATCTCTAGTAACTGAAGGTTCATCTAATACTCTAGTAGTATCATCTAAATCTTTATTTTTATATTTTTTTGTGACATTGCTTAATTTCTTCTTTACATTATCACCGATTTTCATTTTTTCTGTAAATTTATTTGATATAGCATCTAGTCCTTTGCTTACTACTCTAGCAAAACGAGTTTGCCCATCAAATTTTTTAGGCTTATTTTTTATGGTTTTCTTATTTATAGTCTCTAGTAATTTTAATTTATTCATATTTTTAAATACATATGCCCCTAGTGATTTTTCTTCTACTTTTGCATATCTCTTCATTAACATTTTATTTCTAAATGAAAGTGATGAATTGTTTATATCATGGATTATATCAAATCTTGTATCAGTTTTATTGTTAATGCAATTTAAATATTCATCTATGTTTGAGTCAGCATCTATTGCTCCTAAAAATGCTACAATTACAGGGCTTACTTTTCTTTTTAAAAGCATTCCTTTAAACTTTGATCCTGCTATATCCGCACATCTTTCTGACATTTTTGTTTCTTTAAATACGTCTTTTCTATTATTTAGTATTTTATTGATTTTATCTCCTAATACTAAAGTCTTCTCATTACCTTTTTTATCTTTTAAAGTTATTTCTACTTTGTCTTGATTTTCATTAATCCATATTCTAGTAATATTAATATTTTTTATACTTTTAGATTTTTCTCCTTTTAATTTTGAAAAATCATTTCTTACAGCTTCAAAATTTAATTTTCTCTTATTAATTGCATCATTTAATGTTGTATTATTATCTTTTTCAGAGTCAGAAGTGTCTTCTTGCTTAGTATCTTCATCTTTTGGTTCATGTTTTTTATTTATAATAGCATCTCTTTCTTTTTTTAATTTAGCTAGCCTATCTTGTAATACTTTTACTCTTTCTGGTGCATTTTTACACATATTAATTAACTTTTGAGTTTGTATTATTTTTTCATTATTATCAAATAGTCTTTTTTTATCTTCTTCATTATCTAAATTTCCAACAAATCCTCTAGCAACACTTAGTATTGAGCTACTATCTTCGTTATTTTTCATATTTTATCCTCCAAAATAAATATATACATTTTTATTATACTAGAAAAATGGAACAATTTCAATAGTTTTGTCGTAAAATGGATATTTATAAATGGTAATCATTTCGTATTGACATACATAATATTATGTACTAAAATAAAATTAGTACATAAGTAAAGGGTGTTTTCATGGAAAAACTAATACAAAAAATATATAATGATACTGAATTTATAAATATTATTAATGATATATTAGAAAATGATACTGTTAAACAAATGAATAACTACAGACAACATTATGACACAACTTGCTATAATCATTGTTTAATAGCATCTTATTATTGTTATATAATTTGTAAAAAACTTAATTTAGATTATACATCTTGTAGTAGAGCTACTATGCTACACGATTTATTTTTGTATGATTGGAGAAAAAGAGAAAATGGAAGAAGAGGCTTCCATGCTTTTACTCATCCTAAGGTAGCTTATATTAATGCTTCGAAATTATTTGATTTAAATAATAAAGAGAAGGACATAATTTTAAAACATATGTGGCCTGTAACTATTGTATTTCCAAGGTATAAAGAGTCTTATGTTTTAACTATAGTTGATAAATACTGTGCTTTAATGGAATCTTCAACTGAAATTCGTAATAGATTATATCAAAAGAAATTTTTTAGATATGCTTATATATTCTTAAGTTTATTGTTAATACAAATATGAGTGAAATAAGACTATCCTTATTTCACTCACTTTAGTTAGTCATGTCCTAACTGACTTATTCTTATTTCTCTAATTTTCTTATTTATTTCATCAATATCAATTTTTTCTATTTCCTCATCATCTGATACATTATACTTTTCTTTCATTTTTATAATTCTTCTTACACTTCTATTAATTCTAGCTTCCTTTATTTTTCCTTTTTTCACATAATTTATAATTTGATTTATAACACGTTTTTCTTCTTTTTCATTAAAACGGAAAAGTATTATATCGTTTCCTGCCTCAAAAGCTTTTTTTACAGCTAAATCTGCTCCATATATAAATCTAATTGATTTCATTTTTAGGTCATCTGTTATTATTAAGCCATTATATCTATTTTTAATTCTTAAGTATTTTGTTATAAATCTTCTAGATAGCGATGCAGGATAAATACCTGTAATACTTGGAATTAGTAAATGTCCTACTAAAATTGCATCTGCTCCATTTTTTATCGCCTCCCTAAATGGATACATATCAGTATTTTCTAAATCATCTATTTTTTTATTTATTACTGGTAAAAAATGATGAGAGTCATATTTTGTTGCTCCATGTCCAGGAAAGTGTTTTATTACAGATATAATATTATTTTTTTGTAAAGCTTTCATTGTTATTATTCCATATTTACTAACTTCTTGTTTACTCTCTCCAAAACTTCTATCTCCAATTGCTTTTGAAGCATTTTCTTTATTTTCTATATCTAGTACTGGAGAGAAATTCATGTTATATCCTGATTTTCTAAGTATTTTCCCAGTGATATCTGCTGATTTTCTTACAATTTCTTCTCCACCTTCAGCTAGCTTACTAGCTACTGGTAAGTTCTTTATTTCTTTTGGCATACGGTTAACTCTTCCACCTTCTTGATCAATAGAAATAAAAAGTGGCAATTTATTTTCTTTATTTAACTCTCTTAAATCTTTTATTAGTTTTATCATTTCATAATAGGTAGAGAAATTCTTTCTATATAGTATAATTCCTCCTACTTTATATTTTTTTATCATTTCTTTTATTCTGTCTGTGATATAATTACCATTCATCCCTATTATAATCATTTGCCCTATTTTTTCTTCTAATGTTAGTTCTTTTATTTCCATATAATATACCTCTTTATGTATATTATATATTAATATTTTAAAAATGTAAAATGTCCCAGCAAAAAGCATAAGATAGCTGTTGAGGCTTTGCCGATTACAGCTATCTTAAAAATGGACGTTTCCTTTTGGGACATTTTTTTAGTTTTCTTTTTTATCTTCTTCAACTACTGCTTCTTCTACAACTGGTGTTTCTTCAGCTACTGTTTCTGCAACTGGTGCAACTTCTTCCTTAACTTCCTCTACTTCTTGAGCAACTTCTTGTACTGGTTCTTCTACTAAATCTTCTTTAACTGTGATTTCTTTGTCTTCAATTCTAGCTCCAACTTGTTCTTTAGTTTTAGCAGCTTTACCCACTCTATCTCTTAAGTAGAATAATCTAGCTCTTCTTGCTTTACCAACTCTTACTAATTCTACTTTTTCTACTAATGGTGAGTGTATTAAAAATGTTTTTTCAACTCCTACACCATAAGATGTTTTTCTTACTGTAAATGTTTGGTTAACTCCTCCACCTTGTACTTTAATAATAATTCCTTCAAAAACTTGGATTCTTTCTTTGTTTCCTTCTTTAATTCTAACATGTACTTTTACTGTATTACCAACTTTTAATTCTGGTATTTTATTTTTAAGTTGTTCATGTTCAATTGATTTTATAATATCCATTTTAGAATTTACCTCCTTCTTTATTCTGAGCGGTGCCTAATTATCTGGCACATCATTTTTAATCTTTTCTAAAATTTTCTTATCTTCATCTGATAATTTTACTTTTTCTAAAAGGTCTGGCCTTTTTAGAAATGTCATTTTTAAACTTTGTTTTCTTCTCCATTGGTCTATTTTTTCATGGTGACCTGAAAGTAGTATCTCTGGTATCTTTTCGCCTTCAAATATCTCTGGTCTAGTATATTGTGGATATTCTAAGAGTCCTTGTGAGAACGATTCTTCTTTTGTTGAATTTTCTTTCAATACTCCTTCTACATATCTACAAACACTATCAATTAGTACCATTGCTGGAAGTTCACCCCCAGTTAATACATAATCTCCAATTGATATTTCTTCATCAACAATACTATCAATAACTCTTTGGTCAATTCCTTCGTAATGCCCACAAAGAAGAATTAAATGTTCTTGTTTAGATAGTTCTTCTACTTTACTTTGTTCTAGTTTTTTACCTTGTGGAGACATATAAATAACTTTAGCATTCTTTGCTTTTAAAGAATTGTACGCTTTTTTTACTACATCAGGCTGAATAACCATACCTGCTCCTCCACCATAAGGAGTGTCATCTACTTTTTTATGTTTATTTTCTGAAAAATCTCTAATATTTACTAAATTGATATTAATTAGTCCTTTTTCTCTTGCTTTTCCAATAATGCTTTCATTTAATACTTCAAACATTTCTGGAAAAAGTGTTAAAACATCAAATTGCATTTTTTTCTCCTTATTATAATAATCCTTCTAAAATATGTACTACTATCTTTTTTTCTTCTAAATTAATTTCTTTAATCACATCTGAAATTGCAGGTAATAATAATTGTTTTCCAAGTTCATCTTTTATAACATATATGTCTGAACTTCCATAATTGTATATATCATCTAATTTTCCAAGTTCTTTTCCTTCATCTGAATATACATCTAGTCCAATTAAATCAACAATATAGTATGTTCCTTCTTTTAATTCAGGTTCATCTTTTCTATTAATTTTCAAATAAGAATTTCTAAGTGCTTCTGCATCTTCAGGTTTATCTATTCCTTTGAATTTAATAAGTACCATATCTTTGTGATATTTTACTTCTTCAATTTCATATTGTTTTTTTATTTTATTTGTTTCAACATATATCTTTTGTAAATTATCAAATCTTTTTATATCATCTGTAAATGGTTTTACTTTTACCATTCCGTTTATTCCAAATGTATTAACAATTTGACCAATTTCTAAAAATTCTTGCATATATACCTCAATTATCCTACAAATTCTACTGTAACTTTCTTTTGTTCTTTATTTGCAACTGCTTTTACAAGAGTTCTAATAGATTTTGCAAGTCTTCCTTGTTTTCCAATTACTTTCCCCATGTCTTCTTCTGCAACTTTTACTTCAAATACTATTGTTTTTTCACCTTGTATTTCGTTAATCTCTACAGCTTCCTTATTATCTACTAAATTAAGTATTATTATTTCTACAATTTCTTTCATAGTATTTCCTTTCACTACGCTTTTTTGTTTATTATCATACAAAGATTTATTTCAAATTCTTGTCTGACAATCTAAATAATTGCAATTATTTTTCTGCATTTTCAATTATTTTTTTAACTGTATCTGTTGGTTTTGCACCATTTTTTATCCATTGTGCGACTTTTTCTTGGTCTAAAACAACTGTAGATGGGTTTGTCATAGGGTCATAAGAACCTATTTTTTCAATAATTCTTCCATCTCTTGGAGATTTAGAATCAGCAACTACAATATGATAAAAAGGAGCTTTTTTCTTTCCTTCTCTTTGTAATCTAATTTTTACCATTATTTTCACCTCCTGAATTATATTAAAGTTTTTATATTCTATATAAGTTATCTGTAATATGCTAATTTTGAACAGTTAACTTAAAATTTAATAACTATATTTTAAAATTTTTAAGTGCGTTTTCGTCAATTCCATTCATTAGTTTTTTCATTCCGCCCTTATTTTTCATTTGTTTCATCATTTTCTGAGTCATTTCAAAAGATTTTATAAATTTGTTAATATCTTGTACTGTTGTTCCGCTTCCCTTTGCTATTCTAATTCTTCTGCTTGCATTTAGAAGTTTTGTATTTCTTTTTTCTTTTTTTGTCATTGAGCAAATAATTGCTTCTATTTTTCCAAATTCTTTGTCATCTACTTTTAAGTCTTTAAATTGATTCATTCCAGGAATTAGTTTTAGTAAAGATGAAAATGAACCCATTTTTTTCATTTGTCGAATTTGAGCTAAGTAGTCATCTAAGTCTAAATCATTCTTTTTCATCTTTTTTTCTAGTTTTTCTGCTTCTTCTAAATCAAATGCTTCTTCTGCTTTTTCTATAACAGCTAGTATATCTCCCATTCCTAAAATTCTAGATGCCATTCTATCTGGATAGAAGATTTCTATATCACTTAGTTTTTCACCTGTTGCAGCAAATTTGATTGGTCTTCCTGTAACTTTTTTTACTGATAATGCTGCACCACCACGCGTGTCACCATCTAATTTAGTAAGTACAATTCCATCTATTCCAACTTTTTCATTAAAAGTTTCTGCTACGTTGACCGCTTCTTGACCTGTCATAGAGTCTACTACTAAAAGTATTTCATCTGGTTTTACACTTTGTTTTATATTTTGTAATTCTTGCATTAGTTCTTCATCTATTTGAAGACGTCCTGCTGTATCTAGTATTATAACATCATTTAATTTTGACATTGCTACATTTATTGCTTGTTTTGCAATATGTGCGACGTCTTTTGATTGCTCATTTGCATAAACTGGTATATTAAGTTGTGCTCCCACTACTTGTAATTGTTTAATAGCTGCTGGTCTATACACATCACATGCTACTAATAATGGATTTTTGCCTTGTTTTCTAAATAGATTTGCAAGTTTCCCTGATGTTGTTGTTTTTCCTGAACCTTGAAGTCCTACCATCATAATAATTGTAGGAGGATTTGGTGAAAAAACTACTTTACTTTCTGTGCCACCTAAAAGTTCTACTAATTCATCTTTTACTATTTTAATAACTTGTTGTCCTGGTGTTAAAGATTTTAATACATCTTGCCCCATTGCTTTTTCTTGTATGCTTGCTATAAATTCTTTTACTATTTTATAGTTAACATCTGCTTCTAATAATGCAAGTTTTACTTCTCTTAACATTTCTTTTAAATCTGAATCTGTTATTCTTGCTTTTCCTTTAAGTTTTCTTGTGATTTCTTGCAATCTAGAAGATAATCCTTCAAAAGCCATTTTTTGCCTCCTATACTAAACAATTTAATTGTTTTTTTATTTTTTCTAGCGTCTCTTTGTCTTTTTTGTTTGATGAATTTTTTTGAACTTCTACTAGTTGTTTTTTTATTTTTTGTATTGTTTCTTCTTGAATTATTATTTTTTTCATAAATAATAATTTATGTTCATATTCAAAGAGCTTTTTTTCTCCTTTTTTTATATTGTCTCTAACAGCTTGCCTTGTAATATTATTATTTTCTGCTATTTCTGAAAGCGATAAGTCATTGTTATAGTAGTCATCTAAGAACTCAAATTGTTTTTCAGTTAATAATTTACCATATAAATCACATAATATACTTATTTTTACATTTTTGTCCATAAATACTACCTCTTTTATTTTGTAATGCTATTATACTTTACACCTTTTTTTATGATTTGTCAAGTAGTTTCTCTCAAATTTACGGGAAAGAGGGACGTTCCTTTTATCCCTCCAAATAGGGAATAAGGGACACTCCTTGGTAAGTCTCTTATTTTCTTTTTTCTTTATATTAACTAAAAAAGATTTATATATTAATATTTTTAGCAAAAACATAGCTGGGCTCTACCATTGGGGCTTTGCTTTCTAATATTAATATATAAATCTTTTTAAATTAAAATAAGGAAAGAAAATAAAAGACTTACCAAGGAGTGTCCCTTATTCCCTATTTGGAGGGATAAAAGGAACGTCCCTCTTTCCCTATTTTATAATTCTTTTTAATTGTAACAAATCTGTTGCATCAACTTTACCATCTTTGTTTAAGTCTGCAGCATATAGACTATCACTTGCTAAAACCCATTCTTTTCTACTTTTAGATATAATATGTCTTTTTAATAATAATAAATCTGTTGCATCTATAATACCACTTCCATTTACATCTCCTACTTGAAATTTCCCTTTTACAGAGACATAACATTTAACAGTTGTTGCCTTATCTTCACTTATAATATTTATAACTGTAGTTCCAGAGTCTAAAGCTTTAATTTCAAGATTATTATTAACACTTATAATGTCTGGATTTTCTACACTGACAGTAAAATTTTTATTAATAGCGTTTGTTGGTAATACAGTTGCAGTTATCTTTTTTGTATCTCCTACACGCATTTCTATATTGTCTTGACTTAATATAATTTCATCTACATATATATATTGTTTTATGTTAAATTTTATTTCTTCACTTTTGATTAGTTGTCCATAAGAAATTTCTGCTATATAATCTCCTGCTTCTATCTTTGGAAGTATTGATATTTCTATATTTCCTATATTGTTTTGTATTATATTTTTCTTTATAATAAATTTTTCTGTAACATATTTTCCATCTTTTTTTATTCTAATATCAAATTTTGAACCGTCTGGAATATAATTGCTTTGAACACTTGCTGTTATTGTTCCACTATTATTATTATAAATTATTGATGGATTTATTTTAGCATCTGTTATTTCAAAAATGTCTGTTTCTTCAGTATTTGTTGTGAATGCTTTTATTGTAAGGTTTCCATATTGTGATTCTTCCCAACCATTGTCTATCTCTATATCACTTGTTATATAACTTTCTCCTGGGTTTTGCACAACTTTAGAATATTCTCCCATTTCATACTTTCTTTCTGTTTGAGCTATTGCGATTTTTCCTGGTGAATAATATTCTACTACAACTGCAAATTTTTCTCCCGTTAGTACGATATTCTTATCAAATTTAATTGTATGATATCCTGGTTTCATAAGTTCATATCCAGAAACTTCTATTAAATTTTCTATTGATTTACTTGAATTTTTAGGATTTACATATACTTTAACATATTCTTCTTGTCCTATATTAATAGAAACTTCTTTTAATAATTCGACCTTGTTGCTCTTTTTAAAAATATTTGCCCCATAAATTTTGTCACTATCATTATAGTAAACCCATCCTGATGCACCTAGTTCATCATGTTGATATAAATTGTCATAATCTATTGTACTAGAGGAATTAATAATTCCTGACATATATTTTCCTATTTGTGTATCTTCATAAGATACATAAAAATATCCTTCGTCTCCCCATTCTGTCCCCCATGAATTCTTTACAATCCATGCTCCATCATTTGTTGGCTTTGTGTTAAATTTGTTTTTGCTATAATTGTCATCCCATCCTATAATCGTTACAGCATGGTCAATTAATTCTTTACCATTATAATAAAAAGCTGAATTTTGTTCATTATAAAATTCTTCATTTGACATTTCTACTGAACGTATTGATGAGTAAACTGCTCCATTTTCTTTTATATGTCTTTTTACTGTATTTATCTGTGTTGTTCTTTTGGTACTATTTAAATAATCTGAAATTGGTTCAAAATCTACCGTATCTTCTATTTTTGTGGCTGGTGTTATATTTGTAATTTCAGAAATATCTTTATTTTCATAAGTTGTTACAAATGGCATTTTGCTTTCTTCTACTGCACCTAATCCATTTGTTAAATATGCTAACGCTTTTGGAAAGTTTCCTACTGAGTCTGCTTTTTTATAAAATCCTTTTGTATTGTTGTTTGTATTTATTGCTGAAGTTCCATAAGCTAAGTGGGTTTCAGAAAAATCATATCTCTCATTTGTTTTCTTTATTAAATTTGATTCTAGTACAGAAAGCGTTGAAAATGCCCAACATAAATTTGTATTATATTGGTTTTTTACAGATGTTGTTTCTCTACTATCTCTTAAGTCATATCTTTTTTCTAAAGTTGTTTCTCCTACTAAAGTTCTAAATCTATAAAATGTGTTTACTGGAGTTTGATTGTATTTTTTTTCGTAGGCAATTGGTTCTATTGTATTTTGTCTTTCGTTTTCAGGTAGGTTTAACCACTGCATATATTCTTCTGTTAAATTATTTGGTTTTGCTTTGGATTCATTTTTATCTACTGCTATACTTAAATTAGAATATCCAAGAATAATTAATAATGCTATTATTATTCCTTGAAATATCTTTTTTAATTTCATTACATTTCCCCCTATTATGTATTAATTATATAAATTCACAAATCAAAAGTCAAATTTTTTAAAAGAAATGCAGAGTTAGCCGTGCTCTGCATTTCTTTTTTACGTTACTTTAATATTTTACCATATTTTATGTAAAATTGCAATAATATTATATAATTTTTATACTAGTAGACATTTTTTATTTTATATAAAGTACTACTCGAAATCCAAGATCTATATCATGATATTCTTTGTTATTGCTAATCCTTTCACATACAACAGTAGAATCGTTTAAGGAATAGCATGCTCCACGATATATTTTGTATCTGTTAAATTCTTCCGTAAATTCTCTTACATTACCTGATATGTCAAATATGTGATATTTCTCTGTTGTTGCACTTGCTCCTGTAGTTAATAAGTCTCCACTGTCACCATTATGACTTGAAGTCGTCCCTACTTCTTCACTACTAAATACTGACAATTTCCAACTACCAGATCCTACATAACGTCCTGTTGCTTTTCTCCCTGAATAAGATATTGTATTATTTCTAAGGTTTCCCCATGCACTTGAATTGTCTATTATATCTGAACTTGTTAATTCTGTTTTATTTATCATTGTATTTAATATTACATCCCACTGCGTACCTGTAATCAGTCCACTACTTATATAATTATTATTATACATACTTTCAGCGTTTACTCTCGAGTGTGTCCAATCTATCATTATCCAAGGTGATAAGCCCGCTTTGCTCTGTGGAACACCGTTCTTATTATATATTTGATTTGATTGTGAGTTTAGTTGTTCAGTTTCAAATTCTGGAATTGTACTTGCCAAACCAGCTTCGTATCTTGCTACATAAAAACCACCATATTTTTCTATTTGCGTTAATTCTGATTTTGGTATTTCATTATCCCATCCTCCATCATCTTGTTTCCCCCAATTTGTCTTCTTGTAATTTTGCACTTCAGATGGTATCCATACAAATTGATTTCCTTTTAAATTTCTTGTATAATTATATGATGTTTTATCTATTTTTCCATCATATTTATCTTGTTCATTATCTGATATTATGACTCCATTATCCAAGTTTCCACCTACATAATAAAAGTCTTTTGGCACTGGGATTGTGTCTCCATTTCCCACAGATACTGCATATACTGTGGATACTTTTGTTAGTCCTTTTACTTCTGTTCCATCTGTTGTTTTATAATGGTTTACTGTTTCTATCCCCCATCCTTCTTCTAGTGCTACTACTGTTCCTGCTTCTGTGTCAGGTGTGTTTGCTGGTGGCTGTCCTTCTAGTCCTAGTTGTTTATAAAATTCGTCTAATTGCTCTTGCTCATCTTCTTCTGCTTTTTTATGTTTTTCTACTACTTGTTTTATTTTTTCAAATAACCCATTTTCTCCTGTTAGTGTTCCTATTGTTATTCCTGCTAATATTAGAAGAATTATTATTGTCCTAATATTCCGTTATGACTATTTTTTAATTTAGCCAACATTTT
>CAOJQV010000025.1 GCA_948441945.1 uncultured Clostridium sp.
CATAATTTTGTATAATTTTATTAATTTACTTTTCGACAGTTTTCTACATTTTTATTTTGTTTTATTTTCAACTTCTTCTTTTATGTTATTTACAAATTCTTCTATATTAATTGTTCCTAAATCTCCATCTTCTCTAGAACGTACAGCAACTAGATTTTCTTGTGTTTCTTTTTCTCCAATTACTAACATATAAGGAACTTTTTCAAGTTGAGCTTCACGAATTTTGTATCCAACCTTTTCATTTCTGTCATCTAATACTACACGTATACCTATTTTGTGTAGTTTATTTTGAACTTCTTTTGCATATTCATGTTGGCTATCTGTAATAGGTAATATTTTTACTTGTGTTGGTGCAAGCCATAATGGAAATGCACCTTTTGTTTCTTCAATTAAAAAGCACATAAATCTATCAAATGTTCCTAAAATTGCTCTGTGTATAACAACTGGTCTATGTTTTTCTCCATCTTCGCCAATATATTCTAGCTTAAATCTTTCTGGTAATAAGAAATCTAATTGACAAGTTGAAACTGTTACGTCATGTCCTACTGCTGATTTTAGTTGAACATCAAGTTTTGGACCATAAAATGCAGCTTCTCCTTCTGCTTCATAGAATTTTACTCCTAATTCTGTTAAAATTTCTCTTAATTGGCTTTCTGCTTTTTCCCACATTTCATCATCATCAAAATATTTTTCTTTATTTTCTTTGTCTCTTAATGATAATCTAAATTCATAGTCTTTAAATCCAAAGTCTTTATATACAGATAAAATTAATTGTACAACTTTTCCAAATTCTTCTTTTATTTGGTCTGGTCTTACAAAAAGGTGTGCATCATTTTGACACATTTCACGCACTCTTTCTAGTCCACATACACTTCCACTGTCCTCATATCTAAAAACATGTGCTAGTTCACCTATTCTTATTGGTAAATCTCTATATGAATGCATTTTGTTTTTATAAATTAACATGTGATGAGGGCAGTTCATTGGTCTTAATACCATTTCTTCATTGTCCATTTTCATAACTGGGAACATATCTTCTTTATAGTGGTCCCAATGTCCAGAAACTTTATATAATTCTGTATTTGCAAGTGATGGTGTATATACATGGCTATATCCCATTTCTACCTCTTTGTCTTGAATATATCTTTCTAATAACCTTCTAACTGTTGCACCATCTGGCAAGTACATTGGAAGTCCTGAACCTACTAAAGGATGTGTCATAAATAATTCTAAGTCTTTACCAATTTTTCTATGGTCTCTTTGTCTTGCTTCTTCTAGTTTTTGCATATATTCTTCAACTTGGCTTGCTTTTGGAAATGATATTGCATAAATTCTTTGTAACATTTTATTATGCTCATCACCTCTCCAATAAGCTCCTGAAGATGATAATATTTTGACTGCTTTTACTTTACCTGTTTTCATTAAATGAGGTCCTGCACAAAGGTCTGTAAAATCTCCTTGCTCATAAAAACTTATTTCTTCTCCTTCAGGTAATTCATTTATTAACTCTTGTTTGTATGTTTGGTCTTTCATTAAGCTTAGAGCTTCTTGTTTTGGTAATGAAAATTTGTTAATTACAATATCTTCTTTGATTATCTTTTTCATCTCTGCTTCTATATTTGCTTTGTCTTCATCTGTGAAAGGTTTTTCTACATCAAAATCATAGTAAAAGCCTTCTTCTATACTTGGTCCTATTGCAAATTTAACGTCTGGAAATAGTCTTTTTACAGCTTGTGCCATAATGTGTGAAGTTGTGTGCCAATATGCCTTTTTCCCTTCTAAACTGCTATCAAATGTTTCTATGCTGACATTGCAGTCTTCTTGCAATTCGTATCTTAGGTCTTTTACTTCTCCATTTATAATTCCACATGTTGCCATTCTTGCTAATCCTTCACTTATTTTTTGGGCTAATTCAATTATTGTAGTTCCTTTTTCTACCTCTAAAATTGAATTGTCTTTTAGTGTTACTTTAATCATAATTTTTCCTCCTTTGTCCCAAAAGGGACGTTTACCTGTGGGACATTTTTTGCAATGTCCCACAGGTAAACGTCCCTTTTGGGACACTTGAGACACACAAAAAATCTCCTATAGATTCTTACATCTATAGGAGTGCTATTACACGGTTCCATCCTAATTTTAACTTAATTTATAGATTATAACGTATCTTACACGTTTGGCTTATTCACCAAAACTTATGAAGAGTTAGTTTTTCAAATATGTTTTCTTGAATTAGCTTTCAGCCTATGACTAATTCTCTCTTTTAGTAACCTTTATTTTACTTTTTCTCTTACTTGTTTTTTCTTATTACATTTTTATTTTAATACATTACATCTAAATTGTCAAGTGATTGTTTTTTTACATTTATCGCTCTTCTTCGACAGATTTATCTTTAGAAATCAGACTACTAAAGTTTGGCGTTGATAAAACATAATTAGGTATATCTTCGTGCTTTATTGTTTTATATTGTACTGGTATGCCATAATAATTTTCATATATTTCTTTACAAAAAGAATAGTTTATATCTCTCATTCTATGTATATTTTCCTTTGGAGGTAATGTACTATCTGGGTATATAGGTCTTCCAATATTTATGTTATATGATTGAACAACCTTTTCATCTCCTACTATACTATCTTTATCTTTCATTGTGATAAATGTAGGAATAATTGGTACATTATTTAAAGTTGCCCATCTAAAAGCTCCATATTTAAGCGGTTTTGGTTGTTTATAATTAAGCCACATACTTTGTTCTGGACAAACTATAATCAGTTCTCCTTTTTGTAAAATTGATTCTATGGCATCTTCAAATATCTCCATTGTTTCTGGTATTTGACTTAATGGTAGAGTATTATCGTGTTTAAAATATAGTCCAAATTTTCCAGGAAAATTTGTATAATTTCCTTCCCTTATTACTTTATGTATCTTTTTTTCTACTCCTGCATTTTTGAAAACTCTTTCTATTGTAAAAGTATCATAAGGATTAAAATGATTTACAGTAATTATAGCTCCTGAATGTACACTTAATGCATTTTCTATTCCATTTATTTGATTAATGATTAGTTGTTCCTTTTTTAATGCATTATTAACAAATGACTCTTTCCAAGAATTTGCAATTTCATTTTTCTTCTGATTTATGGGGTTTCTTTTTAAATAGTCTACGTTTTCAGGAGTTAGTGGGATATTAGGTGGATCATCATTTATATCTAAATAAAATAGTCCAGTAGATTCTAAAAAGTTTATTTTGTCTTGATTGCTCAAATTAAAAAATTTGTGTTGTTTTAAAAATTCAATTTGATTATTTATATTCATATCAAAGAAGCCAAATTGTTTTAATCTTTTAATATTTATCATTCTATTTTCTCCTTACTTAAATATTATTTTTTCTCTTTTTGTATCAGAACCTATTTGCTTTCATATCTATTGCTATTTTACTATAAAATCAAATAGTTCTCAAGGTTTTTATGTACATTTGTTTTATTTATAAATTTGACATTTTATGTTACTTATTGTATACTTTATATTATAGCTTTGTACAATAATATAAGAGAGGAGAAAAGATGCTTATGGAGTATATTGATGTTCTCGATGAAAATGGTGTAAAAACTGGCGAAATTTTAAGCCGTAAAGAAATTCACCAACGTGGATTATGGCATCGTGCAATTGTAATTGCTATAATTAATGGAAATAACGAAGTTTTATTACAACAAAGAAGTATTAACAAAGACAAGAATGCTGGTCTTTGGGACATTTCTGTCGCTGGTCATATTTCGACAGGATAAGATGCTATCTCAACAGCTGCACGAGAAATCAATGAAGAAGTTTCTGTTGGTATTAAAGCTAAAGTTAGTATAACAGATTTTAGGTATATGTTCTCATACAGAGTATCTCAAAAATTTGCAGATGATTATGTTGAGAATCAATTTTATGACTTCTTCATTTTAAGAAAAAATGGTTTACGTGCAAAAGATATTACACTTCAGGAATCAGAAGTTCAAAATGCAAAGTTTGTATCTCTTCAAGAACTGGAAGAAATTTTACAAACTGATTGTATTGTAAAACGTGATCCTGTTTACGATGCATTACGTGATTATTTATATCGCTATTAATGCAATAAGGGACTCTCTCATCTTAGGGAGTCCCTTTACACTTCTTATAAAAGTTCGAACAGATACGTCGTTGGAGCTTACGACGGGGATTGAACCCGTGACCTCAGCCTTACCAAGGCTGCACTCTACCAACTGAGCTACGCAAGCATTATATTGGGGAGTTAGGTCTTGTCCAACTCCCTTATTTTAAAATATATTCTTAATTGCCTTTTTCCTAATTCTTTGAATTGCATTATCAACTGATTTTATTGGGGTATCGAGTCTTTTTGCTATAACTTCATAACTTTCCCCTTGTATATATCTTTCTAACACACTTTCTTCAAATTTACTTAAAGACTTGTGCATAGTGTTTTGAATTTCTTCAAAATATTCCTTTTTCATAATAGTCTCTAATGGGTCTTCTATAGTATCATTATTAAATGTCTCTATTAACTCTGTTCCATTTTCATCATCATCATATGCTGATGTGTTTAATGATAAATAGGAATTAAGTGGTATGTGTTTTTGACGATTAGAGCTTTTAATTGCTGTAATCAGTTGTCTTTCTATACATATATTGGCAAAAGTTTTAAATGCATTTTGCTTTTCAGTATCAAAATTTCTAATTGCTTTATATAACCCTATCATTCCTTCTTGAACAATATCTTCTCTTTCTGCTCCAATTATATAATATTTGCTAACTTTAGAATTAACTAAATTTTTATATTTGTCAAGCAAAAATGTTAAGGCTTGTTCGTTTCCTTCTTTAATTTGAGATATTATTTGTTCATCGGTTAAATTAATATATTTTTCTGTTGTATAATATACATTATCTTTTTGCATACGTCTTAAATACCTCCGAAAGTACTTTTTGTCATTATATATGTCTAACCCTACAAAAGTCAAGTGTTTTTTTAAATTTGGTCATTTAAAAATGTCCAAAAGCCTTCATTTTCCATATCTTTTGCCCAAGATGCTACTCCACCTAGGTTGTTTTCAGTAACTAATGATATTTTTGCTTTTAATGATTCTTCTTCTTCTAGCCATATCTTTTTAATGTCATTTCCTTCTTCATATTCTACATAGTATTGTTTTAAGTTATCATCCCATTTTCTTTCAGCATCACTTGGTATTACATTTTCAGTATTTCTAATAGGAACTGCACTTTGTCTTATTAGTTTTCCATCCTTATTTTCTGTCCATAATCTTGCATATAATGGAATTGCTAAAATAATTTTATTACTTTCTATATCTTCTGTTTCTAAGAATTTCTTAAGACTTAATTGTAC
This sequence comes from uncultured Clostridium sp., assembly GCA_948441945.1. Taxonomy (GTDB): domain Bacteria; phylum Bacillota; class Clostridia; order TANB77; family CAG-508; genus CAG-269. The sequence continues at coordinate 5,375 of CAOJQV010000025.1, forward strand.
CCAATTATATCCTGCTGTTGTTCCTGATTTATTGCTAGATGCTCCATATTGGTCATAAGCCATAAATACTATATAGTCTGCTACATCTCCTATTACGTTTCTATCGAAACACATTGACCAAGTTTCTCCTCCATCTGGTGCTGTTACATCCACCGAAATAGCTAGTCCCATGTCTTTTAATCTTGGAGTTAATTCAATGATAAATCTTGAATATAAGTCTTTGTCTTCTTGTTTCATGTTTTCAAAATCTATGTTTATTCCATCTAACTTATATTGCACACATGCAACAATTATTTCATTAATTAATTCTTGTCTTTTTTTGTAACTATTCATAATTTCAGAAGTAACAGAAAGCATTCCTTCTCCATCATTTTGAACCATTGGCCAAACTTTATATCCATTTTCATGAGCCCATTCTACATATTGTTTGCCAGCTTCTCCTACATTTTCTTTTAGTTCTCCATTTGAGTCTAAATGGAAGAATGATGGTGATACAACATTAACACCTTCCATGTTTTCTCCTGCTCTATCAGGTGCTTTTGCATAGTTTGAATAGTAATCCCAAACCAAGTTAACTTTTCCTTCTATTTGATTTGCTTCTTTCATTTCTTCTCTTACTACTACTGTATTTGATAGTTTACTTGATTTTATATATCCTAGTTTTCCGTTTTCTGTTCTAATTCTGGCATATCCCTTTTCTTCTGAAATGACTATTACATAGCTTCCTTTTTTAACTCTATCTACTGTTTTTGATATAATTTTTGTAGATGATTTAACTGATGTATTTTTGTTAATAATAGCCTTTTTTTGCTCTTTTGAAAGTGAATCTATTGTTAAAACTTTTGAATCTTCTAAATATTTTATTTCTATTCCATATACATCTTTTAGTTCTTCAATTGGAATAAATACATTTCCATCTTGTTTAATTGCATGGGTAAATGTATCTTTATTTGAGCCATTTATATTAATTGTATTTTTTTCCAAACTTATTGCTGCTATTTTTGTATTATATGTTGTTATTATTTGATTATTTTCTTCATCTTCATATATATATTTGTCAAAAAAGTTTCCTAAATCTTGCTTTGATAAATATATTTCATTATCTTTTATTAAAATATCTTTTTTCAGATTTGATGTTACATTTTTGTTGTTTATAACTAAATTGATTGTTTTATTTTTTCCTAAAATGATAAAATCATTCATTTTGTAAGCAATTATTCCTATCAATAAAATTGCTACAATTATTATAATTATTTTTATACTTTTTTTTCCATCTGAGTGTTTCGCTCTTTTAGCTTTGTTTGTTCTTTCTTTTGCATGTTTCATTTTTATTCCAACCCTTCGTTTTTTTATGCTTATACTATATCATATTTTTTTAAGTTATAAAACATATTTTTACAAAAATATTATTATTTTTTCATTTTTCTTAAATTTTGTTTTTGCGCTTCTATAATTCTATAAGATTCTATTGATTTTTGAATTGCTTTATTATAAGTCCAATTGTCTATTTGGGCTTTTTCTAAATATTGGATTGTTTCTTCATAATATTTTACTATGCATACAGAAATTGCCCATGCAACTGCCATTTTTACATAGTAGCCTTCATGTTTTATTGAGTCAAATATTTGAAAATCTTTTTGTAAATATTGTTCATCTATAAAATAATCTAATATCATTACTATTGCGAATCGTACTTCAAATTCTTTTTCTGATTTTATATATTTTTGGATAAATTCCCATACTTGTTTTTTATTTTTTTGTGTTATTTTAAGTCCTGCACAAAAAACATCACAAATTGCCCAATTATCTATTTTTGGTACATACTTTTCCACAAATTGTAAGATAATGTTTATATCTTCTTTTTTTGCTAATCCTATTAACATTCCTTGTAACATAATTTCTTCATAATATTCATTGTCTATTTGTTTGATTGTTTCTTTCCATGTTTTTTCTTCATAAAGTTCTTTTGCGTAATTTCTTAGTATTGGTACTCTTACTCCAATTATGTTGTTTGTTCCTGGACATAGTCCTACATGGAATTCTTTATATTTTTTGTCAGATAGTTCAAATAGTTTTTCTTTGATTTCTTTTTTCATTTTATCACCAATAATATGTTATCAATTAAAATTTGATATGTCAATAAATTGATAGTCGTTCAAAATACTTTTAGTAGTGCTTTACATAAATTGATTTTTCGATAGAAATTTGGTACAATATAAATATGATACAACTCATTTCAAAACAAAATAGGAGGGTTAAAACATGGCTATCACATTTGAAATCACAGGAAAAAAGGCAGTTGTTGATGTGGAAGAATTTTGTCAAATCAAAAAAGAATTGACCTATGTTGGTCGGTTTACCAACAGGGAGTCTAAAGTAATTCCAGGTGCAATCGTCCAGTACAATGGTCAATTCTACACTACCGAAGTTACCACTCATGATATCGAAAGCGGTAAGATACAAACATCTGTAAAGCTGATTGAGACCAGCGAGTATGTTCCAGAAGAATGTCAGTCATTGACAGATTGTTCAATTTTTATTGAAATCTGGAACAGTAATAACAGATATCCTAATATCTATGAGGATGACATGATTTCCAGCGATACTGATTTGATTTGTACCTACGCTTTCAACAACAACCAGCTGGAATATGCTAAAGAAATTGCGGAGAATAACAAATTTGTTGATATTTTTATTGACAAAATGCCAATCTCCAAAAAGCATTTCCTTGAAAACTAAAAATTCTCCTTGCAGGTTATGACCTGCACAGCAAATCCCTTCTAGGTATGATTAAATTTCATCATACTTAGAAGGGATTTTTATATTGTATAATAGATTTCCTATTTTAAAATTCTAATAGTGTTTAATATTGTAATTAGAGTAACCCCCACATCTGCAAATACTGCCTGCCACATTTCTGCAATTCCAAATAAGCTTAACACTAATGTCAAAATCTTTATACCTATTGAAAATACTAAATTTTGTTTAATAATTAGATTTGTTTTTTTAGAAATTTTTATTGCTTTTACAATATTTTCTAATTCATCTGTCATTATTACAACATCTGATGCTTCTATTGCAGAGCTTGAACCTATTCCTCCCATTGAAATTCCAATGTCTGCTCTAGCTAAAACCGGGCTATCATTAATTCCATCTCCTACAAATGCAACTTTTTTTCCTTCTTCTCTATTATTTATAATTTTATCTAATTCATTATATTTATCTTGTGGTAACATTTCAGCTTTTACTTCTTTAATTCCTATATCTTTTGCAATTTTATTTGCAATTTCCTTTTTGTCTCCTGTAAACATTTTAGTTATTATACCTAATTTGTTTAATTGCTCTATTGTGCTTTTGGTATTTGGCTTTATTTCGTCTGATAATATTATATTTCCTACAACATTTCCATCAATGTTTAAGTATAAAACTGTACCTACTATTTTTTCTTCTTTTGCCTCTGTAAAGCTTGCATTTCCTATTTTTATCAACTGATTTTTTAATCTATATTGCAATCCTTTTCCTGATACTTCTTCAAAGTCTTTAACTTCTTTAGTTTCTATTCCTTTGTTGTATTTTTCTAAAATTGATTTTGCAATTGGATGATTAGAGAACTTCTCTCCTTTTGCAAAATATTCTAAAATTTCTTCATTACTATATTTTTTATCATAAGAATTAATCTCTGTTACTACAAATTTTCCTGTTGTGATTGTTCCTGTTTTATCAAAAATAATTTGATTTATGTCTTTTATTCCATCTAAATAGTCACTGCCCTTTACTAAAATTCCTTTTCTAGATGCTTTACCAATTCCTGAAAAGTAGCTTAATGGCACTGATATTGCAATTGAGCATGGGCAAGATATAACTAAGAATATCAATGCTTTATAAATACTTTCTTTGTAAGTTACTGATTGTATAATAATTGGCATAAATATTGCAACTAATAGAGCTAATACTATAACTACTGGTGTATAGATTTTTGCTACTTTTGATACAAAGGTTTCTGTTTTTGCTTTTTTATCTGTTGCATTTTCTACTAAATTTAATATTTGGCTAACTGTACTGTTTTCGTAAGTTTGTTCAACTCTAATTTCTATTAACCCATTAACATTTATACTTCCTGATAGTACTTTACTGTTTTCTTGTACTTGGATTAATTTACTTTCTCCTGTTAGAGCTGAATTATCAATTTCTGCATTTCCTTTTATTACTTCTCCATCTAAAGGAATTTTTTCTCCTGTTTTTACTATTATAATATCTCCTGTTTTGACTTCTTCTGGACTTACTTTTTTATACTCTTTTCCTTGTTTTAAATTTGCATATTCAGGTTTAATATTCATTAGTTCTGAAATCGATTTTCTAGTTTTATTAACTGCTCTGGATTCTAGTATTTTTCCAATTTCATATAAAATAATTACCATTAATCCTTCTGATGTTTTCCCAACTGCATAAGCTCCAATTGCTGATATAACAATTAAAAAGTTCTCATCCAAAACTTTGCTTTTAAATAGCTGTTTAAGTCCTTTTTTTGCTGTTTTATATAATAATATAATAAATGCAATAATTGTTATAATATTAGCTACTATTTCGTTTAGACTAAATATTAGTGTTATTGAAAAAACAATAAGTCCGAATTATAATTCTTACTATATCTAATGAGTTATGTTCCTCTTTATTATTGCTCTGTTCACCATCATCTAGCACTTGTACTTCTGGTTCTAATTTTTGAACAATTTGAGTAATTTCTTTTTTAATTATTTTAGAGTCTTTGTCACTTTTAAAGGTTAATTTTAAGGTTGAAAAATTAACAATAACATTTTCATATCCTTCTGTTTTGCTAATTGCGTCTTCTACTTTTTTAGCACAAGCTGCACAGTCTAATCCTTCTAGTATATATTTATAATTCTTCAATATGTTCACTTCCCTTCTTAACAATTTGTTCAATATGTTCATCATCTAAACTATAAAAAACTACTTTTCCATCTTTTCTGAATTTTACGAGTTTTGCTTGTTTTAAAATTCTTAATTGATGAGAAATTGCTGATTGTGTAGTTCCTACAATATTTGCTATATCACATACACATAATTCTTCCTCTAATAATGCATATATAATTTTCATTCTTGTTGAGTCAGCAAATACTTTAAATAGCTCTGCTAAATCATATATAAATCCATCTTCTGGCATTTTATTTTTAATTTCTTTAACTGTTTCTTCGTGTAAAACAGTGCATTCTACAAAATTTTCTTCCATATACTCCTCCTTTATATATGAATAATTGTTCATATATAATTATATTATATGCAAAAAATATTTTTTTGTCAATAAAATTTCAAAAAAATTGGGAGATATGGACGTTCCTTAAATCCCTCCAAACAGGGAGATGGGGACGTTGCTTAAATCCCTCCAAATAGGGAATAAGAGACACTCTTTAATAAAATTAATATTAAAGAGTGTCTCTTATTCCCTATTTGGAGGGATTTAAGGAACGTCCCTATCTCCCACTATTTCGTTAAACACAGCTGATAAGTATTTCATACTTGTCAGGCATTGTTCTAATGTATTTCCTGTAGACCCAACTTCTATTATATTTGCGTATTTTCCTGTATGTTGATTATATCTATATGTTGTTAGCATAATAGGCTTAAATAATCCTGGATACATTTCTTCTGCTTTTTGTTGAACTTTTATTGCAAATTTTAGATTTTGATTCCAATTTGGATGCCATAGTCCTCCTTCACTTGTTCCAATAACAAACATTATTTGTGCAGCATATTCATCTCCAATTTTTACTGTTGGTGCATAGTCTGGTCTTGCCCCAATTGCATCTCTATGTAAATCAATTATTATATCAGATTGTGTTGTTTTTAACATATTTTCTACTGTTTCTAAAGAACGAGTATATGAACCATTATATGCTGGATAATCATGATATGATTTATCGTGTAAAACGTTAAAGTTGTACTGTTTTAAATAATTTTCAAGTTCACTTCCTACTCTTGTTACTGTATAATTTAAATCTGTTGTTCTATAATTTCCAGTCGCTACATAAGGATACTTTTCACTTGATGTATAACTTTCACAACTATGTGTGTGAAATATTAATACATTTTTGTTATCTATTTTTATATCAGGAGTTAGCATTTCATTTGTTAACTCAAAACTTGTTTGATTTTTAATTTTGACATTTTCATATTGTATATTATATTTTTCTGTAATTGGATTTTGTGTTACTACTTCTGTTGGATTTCCTGATGTTGTAGCAAGAATAATTTCTTGTTCCTCTACTTCTGTTGGATTCTTCTCTTTATTTTCTTCAGCTTTCTTTTCTATTTCTTCCATTGCTTTTATACTACTGATTTCTGTTTTTATAAATTGTTCTAAAAAATTTTCTTCATGTAATTTAGTGTTTTCTTCTTCTATTTTATTATATTCTTCATTTAATGACTCTATGGTTGGAATTGTTTCATCTAAGCAACTTGTTAAACTTCCAAAAGATAATACTTCTAATTTACTTTGTATTTTATTTTCTTCATTACCTTTTTTAGAGGATACTTTTGTAATGCTTATAAGAATAGCAATTATTAGCACAAATCCTAGTACATATCTTAAAATATCTTTCATTTTCAATACTGTTACATTAAACATATATATCTCCTTGTCTTAAGTTTTATTGTACATATATATTCAATTGTTTAAACAATATGACAAAATAAAAGGGGGATTTTAAGACCTGTTCCCTTAATCCCTCTTTTAATTATCTTCTTTATTTATATCTTTTAATAATTCTAATTGTGAAATTAATAACGCTTCCATCTTAGCTTTATATATTTCGAATTGTTTTTTTACATCTTCTAATTCTTTTTGTTTTGCCATTATTTCCATTTTTAATTCTTCTACTTCTTTTTGTGCATTTATTTTTGCTTCATCTAGAATTTGGTCTGCTCTTTGTTTTGCAACTCTCTTTACTTCTTCAGCAGTTGTTTGTGCCATTACTAATGTATTTTGTAGTGTTGTTTCAATTGTTTTATATTGAACTAAGCTATTGTTTAATTCGTCTACTTTTGCTTTTAATTCACTTGCCCTTTTGTAGTTTTTTGTATAGTCAACAGTTAGTTCATCTAAGAATTCATCTACTTCTTCTACACTATATCCGGTTTACCATTTGTTTAGCAAATCGTTTGTTTTCTATATCTAAAGGCGTTATCATATTTTCCTCCCAAAATATTATATTTTAAACAATTAATTATTTGCACTATTACTTCTAAGCCAAGAAGGTGATAACCTACTTCTCATTTCGTCTCTTGCCATCTCATTTGTTATTTCATAATTTGATGGGGCAACTAAAAAGATTGAATTTGATACTTTTTGAATATATCCATCTAATGCATATACTCCTCCACTAATAAAATCTACAATTCTTCTAGCTACATCTTTATTAACATATTCTAGATTTACAATAATAGATTTTTTTTCTTTTAAAAATTTACAAATTTCTTCTGATTGTTCAAATGTTGTTGGCTGAGAAATAACTAATTTTATAGCTTGGCTTTGGGTTTGTGGCATGCTAACTACTTTATTGTTATTTTTTCTTCCAAATAGCTTTTTATCTTCTATTTCTTCTTCTTCATTTTCATAATCATATATGTTTTCTTCTTCATAATCATCTTCTTCTGCTGTGTCCATACCAAATAATCCCCAAACCTTATCCATTAACGCTCCTGACATAAAAAAACCTCCTAAAAACTCTTTTCCATTCTATTTGATATAAGTATCTACTTTTTTTTCATTATTGTCAATACTTTTTTAAAATGTAATCTTTTTTTAATCTTTTTGTAATATTATTGTAATATTATTCTATTTTACTTAAATCTGGTTTTACTATTAGTTCATCATAAATTGAAATATTTTTCATATTTGACATTTCTGTCTTTGAAAACCCTAATTTCTCCAATTCTTGGTTATCATAGCTAGAAACAATAGAATATTTGTCATTTTTTCTTGTCACTTTTACTAAAATTTTGCTTAAATATCCTGCTCTATTCCTTACTACATAATTTAACCCATCTTCTTCTACAATTGCCTGATTAGGTACTTTTAAGCCTGTACTACTCCACCATATTAAATCATAAGATATTTTTCTGTAATTTGATAATTCTCCTATTTGTTTGCTAATTTCTAAAATAATAAGTGTTTCATCTTCATTTTCTTGTGATACATATTCTATTCTTGCTTCTATTATTTTATTGGATGACAATCTAATTCTTACATTATCATCTATTTGAGCTTTTTTTGATTCTTCTGAATCAGTTATAGTTGCTATATAACATTTTGAGCTATCTACAATCTTCCCTTTTTCATCATTTGTTGCTATTAATTGACCTGTCTTTAGTTTTAGGCTTTCTAAAAATTCTTTATTTAAAGTTGAAAAGTTATTTGGTGTTAATGATTCTTCTAATCCATCTACTTTATATGAAACAATTCCACTGATTGGTGCTTTTATATATTCAGCTCCTGAATTTAATTGTTCTTCTAATTTGGCTCTTTGTGTGTATAATTGTTTTAAATAAGAACCAGCTGCGCTTGATTCTCCCGATATTTTAGCTTTTTTGGTGATTAAATTATTAATTTGTTTTTGATATTCCTCTATTTTTGATATATCTGTTGCTTTTTTTAGTAACTCTATTTTCTCATCTAATTGGTTTTCTAATAGTTTTACATCTGTTGGTAATAAATTTTTTTGTCCTTTTAATGTCTCTTGTATTGAGGAGTCTAGTTCTTCTATTTGTTTCTTTAGTCCTCCCTCATTTTTACTGTAATATCTATAAATAGATTCACCTTTAGATGTTTTTTCTCCCTCTGTTTTTATTTGTTCCATACCATTTTTATAATTCTCACCTTGCACAACAACTTCGTTTCTTATTACATATCCAATATTGGTTTCTTCTAAATATAATGTTCCTTTTTCTACTGTTACTTTATTTGTTGGTTGTTTTACTAATAAATAAACTGCATAAAATAAATATATTAAAATAAATAATCCTAATACATATATTATTATTTTGTTTTTATCTAATTTCATTTGTCTTTTTATATTTTCATCTTTTTCCAATTTATAACCTCCAAAATAATATCAATATTATTTTGTATATCATTTTTGCCATCTAACCATGATGTTTGTTTGTTCTTTCTAAACCATGTTAACTGTCTTTTTGCATATCTTCTTGTTTCCATTTTTATTTTTTCTATCATTTCTTCTTTTGTATAAATTTCATTTAAAAAATCTACTACTTCCTTGTATCCTAGTCCTTGCATTGCGGTAGGAAAATTTTTATATTTTTCTAAAATATTTTTTACTTCTTCTATTAGTCCTTTTTGTATCATAAGGTCTACTCTTTTATTTATTCTTTGATATAAAATTTCTCTATCCCAATTAATTGCAAATACATAGTACTCATATTCTATTTCTTTTTTTCTTGATTCTATTTCTTGCTCTGTTTTTGTTTTACCAGTTGCTTGATATATTTCTAAAACTCTCATAATTCTTTTTTTGTCATTTTTACTTATTTTTTCCATAGCAATTGGGTCAATTTCTAGTGCTTCTTCATACAATTTTTCTAGACCTTGCTCTTGTGCTATTTTTTCTAGTTCTTTTCTGTAATTTTCATCTATTTTTATATCATTATATTCTATTTCATAAATCAAACTATCTATATATAGTCCTGTCCCACCAATAATAATTGGTGTTTTACCTTTTTCTAGTATTTCTTTTATTGCTTTTTTTGCATCTTGCTTATATTGTGCTACACTGTATCTTTCATCTGGTGAAACAAAGTCTAGTAAATAATGTTTAATTCCTCGTTTTTCTTCTTCTGATGGTTTTGCTGTTCCTATATTCATTTCTTTATAAATTTGCATTGAGTCAGCTGATATTATTTCTCCATTAATTTGCTTTGCAAGTTTAATTGATAGTTCTGTTTTTCCTGATGCTGTTGGTCCACATATTACTATTACTTTTGGTTTTTCGCTCATCTTGCTTTCCTTTCTATTTGTGATGTATTAAAACTCCTTGTATTATATTTTTTAAATATAAGTTTTCAAATATGATTAATATTAAAATAATTACAGATAGAATTATTATACTTCTTCTTGCTTGGTTAATTTCAATTTCCTCATTATGAATTTTCTCTATTTTTCGAAATGTATAAGGTAAAATTATATACCCATTTACAATTGCAAAAATTAGTACAAAAACATTTTGAATTATTTTTTTAGCTTCTGTATTTTCAAAAATAATTCCTGCTTGAGCTATTTTGTATATAATAAGTGTAATAATATAAGTACTTACAAAACCAACTATCACGCAAATTATTTTTGTTTTATTTTCTATATTTCCTAGACTACTCCATGTCCATCCTAATAAAACTAACAATAATATAATTATCATAATAATTATTACTGCCATATTTTTTCTCCTCTATTTTCTTGCAAATTTTCTTTCAATATCATATTTTGTCATCTTTATTGCAGTTGGTCTTCCATGTGGGCAGGTAAATGGGTTTGGTAAATCTAATAATTTTTCTATTAAGCTTTTTACTTCTGCTTCTTCTAATACCATATTTGCTTTTACAGCTGCCTTGCATGCTACTGTTGCAATAAATTTTTCTTCTTTTTCTTGTTTTGCTGTTCTTGCTACTGTATTTATTTCATCTAGAGTTTCTAAAAATAATTCCTTATTATCAAGTTCAATACATACTGTTGGAACTCCTGTTAGTTTTATAGTGTTTTCTCCAAATTCTTCTAATGTAAATCCTGCTTTTTCAAATAAATCTATATTGTCTTTAGCAATTTCCATTTCTTTGTGTGATAATGTGATAATATCTGGCAATAGTAGCATTTGTGAGTCTTTTGTTGTTTCATTGTAATAGTTTTCTTTTACTTTTTCATACATGATTCTTTCATGTGCAGCATGTTGGTCTATTATATACATTTCTTTGTCTATTTCTATAATTATGTATGTGTTAAATGCTATACCTAAAAATTTGTATATTGGCTTTTGGTATTGCTCATTTTCTTCAAATACTGATATATTATCATTTAATATATCTACTGCTGTATTTTCTTCTTTATCTTTTTCTTCTGTTTTTTCAATTGGTTTTGTTCCAAATAATTTTTCATACATTGAGCTAAATTCTTCTACTGGTTGTTCATCATATTCTACATTTTCTAGTTTGTTTATTTCATTTTGTATTTCATCTATTTTTGATTGTACCTCTTCTTCATTTGTTATATCTATTGTACTTGGTATTGTTATCTCGTTTTGTATATTTTGTATTTTTGGTTGTTCTTCTGGCTCTTGTACAATTGTTTCTTCTACTATTGGTTCTTCTGTTATATTTGAAGTTTCTTGTACATTTTCTAACTTTGGTATATCTATCTTTTCTATTGTTTCTTCTTTTTGATTTTCTTCATCGTTTTCTATATTTTTTAAGTTATCTGTGTATCCTTCTAAATCTTCTTTTATTTTTCTTAATTGTTCTAAAACATCTGCTGTATTGATTGGTCCACCTTGTCCTACATTTATAGTACTTGTATTTAGTGGGTTTTCATCTAATAAGTTTGTTTTTATTTTGCTTTCTTCTTCATTATATTTTTCTATCTTTTCTGTTTCATTTTTTCTATAATCAAATAATCCATTTGATGTTTCACTTTCTTCTATATTATCTGTTTTTTCAGTATTAGCAACTAACTCACTTTTTAGAAGTATATCTTTTATAGAATGATATATTGCTTGGAAAACTTTGCTTTCTTCTTCAAATCTTACTTCTAATTTTGCTGGGTGTACATTTACGTCTACTTTTGATGGGTTAATAACTAGATTTAAAACCACAAATCCAAATCTTCCAATTGGTATTAATCCTTTAAATGCTTGCTCTGTTGCAGCTGACAATGTTTTATCTTTTACATATCTTTTATTTACAAAGAATATTTGATTTGACCTGTTTGACCTTGCAATTTCTGGTTTTCCAACTACACCACTTATTAATATATCTCCATATTCATATTCTAATGGGATAATTCCATTTGCTACATCTTTTCCATAAATACTATAAATAACGCTTTTAATATCTCCATTTCCATTTGTTTGGATAATTGTTTTTCCAGTGTTAATTAGCCTAATTGCTATTTCTGGATGAACTAATGCTATTCTGGTAATTGCATCTTCTATGTATCCTGATTCTGTATAATCCTTTTTTAAAAATTTATATCTTACTGGTGTATTAAAAAATAGGTCTCTAACAGTTATTGATGTTCCTGTTTGACATCCAATTTCATCTTTATTAAGCACTTGACCCGCTTCTACTACTACTCTATACCCTGTATCTTGGCTTTCTGTTTTTGATATCATTTCTATATTTGAAATAGCTGCAATACTTGCTAATGCTTCTCCTCTGAATCCCATAGATGTTACTACATTTAAATCTTCTGCTTTTCTTATTTTACTTGTTGCATGTCTTTCAAATGCAATCTCTAAATCATCTGGAGCAATTCCTTTTCCATTGTCTGTAACTTTTATATATGATATTCCACCATTTTTTATTTCTACTGTTATATTATTTGCTCCTGCATCTATTGAATTTTCTACCATTTCTTTTATTACTGAGGCTGGTCTTTCTATAACTTCCCCAGCTGCTATTTTATTTATTGTTAAATCATCTAGTAAAACTATATTTCCCATTTATTTATCCTCCGTTTTGTTCTTTTTATTTGTGCTTATTATATCATTATTTCTTTAATTTTGTATAGTATTTTTAAAATTTTTTTGAGACAGTTGGGACAGTCCTAATTTGTCTCGTATTTTTGTCATTTTTTGTCGCATACTAAAATATAATTATCATACATTTTTCGACAATAACTCACAAAAAAACGAGACAAATTAGGACTGTCCCAACTGTCTCATTTTCTCAAATCTTGCTACACAAATATAATTTGATATCATATATACAATTAAAACTAGTGGAATTGTTAATTTCCCAATTGGTATCCTAGTAATTGCCATAATTCCTAATAATACTGCTTGTGATATAACTATAATTCCAAATGATTGTACTAATACTTTTAATGCGTTTAATTTATAATAACGAATTGCTAAGTATGCTAAAATGATTACACTTACTATTATAAATGGTTTTATATAAGGTTTTATTATATCTCTTCCTCTTACATGTGATTTTTCTTCAATTTCTATATTTTCTGCTACTAATTCTGCTTCGTATTTTTCGTTTAGTTTTGCTATTAAATTGTTTTTTTGTTCTTCTGTTATTTCTGTTGTTGTAATGCTTACTGCATCTTCATATATTTCAATTGGTTCTATTATTACTGGTTGTTTTTCAAATATTTCATTTGTTATTTCTTTTATATCTTTTTCTTCAAATTTTTTACTTAATCCTACTTCAATTTTCTTGCTGTTTTGATATTTTAGTTCAAATGCTAATCCTTTAATTCCTATTATACAAGCCCCAACTATTATGATAATTGCAATTAATAATATCAAAATTTTAGTACTATTCTTTTTCATGTTCATTCCTCCTATTTTTCCTCTGTTCCTATTTTTAATAATATTTTTGTAATGCTTATATTATATATTGCAATAATTGCTAGTCCCCAGAATAATATCATTCCAAAACTACTAATAGGAATCCATTTTGCAAAACTAAATGCAATTGACATTATGCATATTGGTATAGTTCTTGTAAAAAAGTGTTTATAAGTTTCATTTGTTGCTTTTTTTACATCATATTCTGTTGTTTTATTTAATAACATTATTATGAAAATGTAATTTAATACTATTGTAGTAATAATTCCTAATATTGATTCTATTGATATTATTACATTTGTATATCTAACTACTAATAAATATAATGCTATAAATCCTATATATGAAATGGCTACTAATATTCCTTTTGTTTTAAATTTAACCATTAAAACTATTATTCCTAAAACTACAGCTACTGTAAATATACTTATTGTTATAGCAATTTTATTATCTATTGATTTACTAGCTAAAATATATTCGTTTTTTGACATATTATATTCTATAGGTAAATTGCCATCATTTATTGATACTGCTACATTTTGTGCTTGTGTTACATAGCCTTGTAAAGTTTCTTCATCTGTTGCTAATCCACCTACTGTTAGTTGTATTTTTCCAGTTTTATTTACTTCATCAAAACTTGTTGATGTTATTTCTTCATCATCAATTTTCATTGTTATTGTTTTTTCTTTATTTTCTTCTGAAGTGCTTCCTTCTGTTTCATTTTCTGATGTTGTATTTGTTTCTTCTGTTTTTACATAAGTTTTACTTATTTCTTTTAATTTATTTTTTCCTGTTTTATTAAATGCTATTTCCAAATATACTGCTGTTCCTGTTGATGCATTATTATATAAAACACTTGATGCTTTTATGTCACTATTATCTAATAGAACTTCTCCTGTCTCTGTATCAGTAACTTCAAATTTTCCAATCTTTGTTAGGTTTCCAACTATTGTATCAGTATTTTTGTTTTCTGGTATTTCTGCTTGTATAGCTCCTGTTTGATTATTTACTGCGATGTTATACTCTTGTACACCTAAGTTTTTTAATCTTTTTCCTATAATATCTTTTGCTTTATTATAATTTTCTTCTGTTAATGCTTCTTCTGATGCAGTGTCTGCAACATTTAATTCTATTGTCCTATTTCCTTTTAATGCCATTGAGTAGTTATAGTTTTTTAATTTATTGCTAATAATTCCTTTATTTTTTGTATATATTCCAAAAAAGCTAATCATTGTTATTAACACAATTGCTAATGTTATTGTTGTTATCTTAATTATTTTTATTCCTTTTTTATTTTCTTTTTTCATTTTATTCCCTCCATTATAGTAATCTTGTATCATTTATTATTAATTCAAACCATACTTTTAAATATTTTGCTGCGTATTTGCTCATCATAGTTCTTTCCATAAATATCTCGAAATAGTCTAATACTGGACATAAATTATTGTCTATTGTTAAATTTAAGATTATTTTTCTTTCACTTTCATCTAATTCTAAATTTGCATTTGTTACTGCATAATTTACTCTATCATGTTTGTCAAATGTAGATAAATTTCTGTTTACTACTCTATCTCTATGCACATCTGATTTGTCTGCTAAAATTAGTGCAGCTGATATGTCACTTATTGCATTTCCTGTGTTTTCATCATGGTTTCCAATTGCCATCATTATTTCGGTTCTTTCTTCTACTTCCATTCCCATATCTTTTAGTATATTATAGGCTAAAATTGCTCCACTATGTGCATGGTCTACTCTGTTTACACAGTTACCTATATCGTGCAGGTATCCTGCTATTCTTGCTAGTTCTACTGTTCTTTCTGGATATTTTAATTTTTCTAAAATATCTCCTGCTCTTTTTGATACAATCGATATATGTCTATGTCCATGTTCTGTGTATCCTAAAGCATTTAATTGCTTTTGTGCTCCTTTTATTAAAGCTTCCACTTCTGGATTTTCTTTAACATCTTTTAAGGTTATCATTTGTTTCCTCCTTTTAGTCTTTTTAGATTTTATATTAAATATTAAAAAATATCAACTACTTTTTTATATTTTGTCATTTTATTTTTATATTATTTATTTTTTCAAAAAAATTCCTAGAATCTTTATAGACTCTAGGTTATTTTTTTATTTTTATATATTCTTTTAGTATATACCTTTGATATTCATGATATAACTTTTTTACATATTCTTTTGGGTCTACCCAAAGTACTTTATGGTCTTTTTCTGTAGGTTCTGTAACTTTTTTATCAAATTTAGCTGTATAAAATGTTGCAGTTACATCAAAAGATCCTCTTTCTCCTCCATCTGCATAAGCTGTTAATTTATCAAAGTATTTAATATCTTTTATACTGTATCCTGATTCTTCTATTAGTTCTCTTTTTAGTGCTTCTATTTCATTTTCTCCTTGTTCTATTCTTCCACAAGAAAAAATAAGTCATTATCTGCTGTAGCTATTGCTATTTTATTATCTTCTCTTTCTATTATTGCATATGCTCCTTCCCTTTTTGTGAATGTTATGTTTTCTATTTTTGTTCCTATTCTTATCATATATTTCCCTTCTTTATTTAGGCACTTTTCTCTAATTTCTTTATTAGAACTTTCTAATCCTAATTCAATACAATTTCTTTATCTACTAATTTCTGTTTTATTAATTCTAAAATTGAAGCATTTATAGTTAAATAATGTGTCTCAAATATTATTATTTTTGTATTTATTTTTGACAATTAATTCAATAGTGTTTCTACGTTTTCCATTGGCATTTCTTGTGTATCTAAGACACTTCCTAGACTATTTAATAATACTACATTTGGCACTTTTTCTAGGTTACTAAATATTTCATTTATAATTTCTATTATATCATTTTTTGTTAAATTTTCTTTTCTAGTTTTTCCATAATCACATATTATACAACTTACATTTTTACTACATCTACAACCAGTACTATAAAAACATATTTGTAGTACTTTTCCGTCAAATAAGGTATCATATTTCTTATTGGTAAAACCTTCTTTTTTCTTCTCTTCTATATGAATTCTGTATCAATTCTTGATTCAAAAAATTTCTTTTTGTTGATAATTTTATGCTGTCTAAAAAGTTATTTCTATTATCTTTACTCATATACTTATATTTACTTATTTAATTTTTATAAAAATAACAAAACAACTATTGAAACTATATTATTTCATAAGTTGTTTTTATTTGGAGCAGGTAGTGGGAATCGAACCCACGTCATCAGCTTGGAAGGCTGAGGTT
>CAOJQV010000026.1 GCA_948441945.1 uncultured Clostridium sp.
CTTTATCACTTAACTTGTCATCTGTTAATATTTCTATTGGTATCCATATACCTTTTAAATTTAAACTAGACATTGCCTCACCTTCTTTCGTTTATTCTTTTTATTTTCAATTTCTAGCCATTTTAAATTATTAGTAGAGTAATTTTACATTTTTTCTAATGTAGGCAAAAAATTTCCATAAAAATAAGCCTTAGACTTATTTCTAAATCTAAAGCTTTATGCTCTTTCAAATTTTGCCGACAGTGTCGACAAAATTTAAGACTTTCTATTCTTCACTATCTTGATGTTTTTCTATTTCTTCAATGTCTTTAATATGCAATTCAATATCTTCTGCTTTTGGTAATTGTGATTGTAAATATTCTGGTATATCTTGTAAAAGTTTGTATTCACTAACTCCAACAGGTTTGTTTATATCTTTTAAAGCATATTCTGCTGTTAACTTATCTTTTTCCTTACATAGCAATATTCCTATTGTTGGATTATCTCCTTCTTTTCTTAACATATCATCTATTGCTGATAAATAAAAGTTTAATTGTCCTACATCGGTTGGCTTAAATTTTCTAGCTTTTAATTCTACTACTACATAGCACCTTAATTCTAAATGATAAAACAATAGGTCTATAAAGTAGTCTGTATCACTTACTGTTATCTTATATTGATTTCCTACAAATGCAAACCCATTTCCTAGTTCAATCAATACATTTTTTATTTTTTCAATCATAGCATCTTCTATTTGTTTTTCTTTTACTTGTCCTTTTAAAACAATAAAATCGAATATATATGGATCTTTCATTGTTTGCAAAGCTAAATCACTTTGAACATCTGGTAATGTATTTTCAAAATTTGTTACTTTCTCTGCTATTGCTTGTCTCTCAAATAATTTATATTTTATTTGGTCTGCTAAAACATCATGTGACCAACCATTTTTTATTGTTTCCTTCATATACCATTTTCTAATTTCCATATCTTTAACTTTGTTTATCAACAAAATATTATGAGACCAAGTCAATTTTGCAGACAGTGTTTGCAAAATTTCAATTCTAGGATATTCTTCGTAAAATTTTCTCATATTTCTCAAATTTCTAACTGAAAAACCTTGAATAGTTGGAAACTCATTTTTCAAATCAATAGAAAGATTATCTACAAACTTATTTCCCCATTCAATATTTTCTGATATGATTTTTCCAATGTTCCAATACATATATATCATTTCTGTATTTACTGCTTGCATTGCTTTGTATTGTGATTTTAATACTTCTTGTTTTATATTTTCAAAAATTTGTTTATATTTACTTATATCTATTTCATTTTCCATTTCTACCTTCTTTCTAATTTTGCAGACAGTGTCTGCAAAATTAAATAATGTTACTATTAAAAGCATTATATCATTTATTTTTTCAAATTTCATTAAAAATCAAAAAGAAATTTTACTTTATTTGTAAATTATTTCATTATATGCAATTTCTTCAGCACGATTCTTGATATTATTCATACTTTGTACCCACAACATTTGATTATTAGCTTTCAATTCTTCTGTAATATTCTCTTTTTCTGCCATTTGCTTTACTAATTGTCCAACTCTTGACTTACATTCATCTTCTATATCTAATAAATGATTTGTTAATTCATTATTAACTCTCATTAGCATAACTTCTGCTCTATGATGTTCTTCTAAATATTTTAGTCTTAATCTTCCATATTTTCCTATATTTCCTGTTCTTCTTGATTTAGGTAATGCAATATTGGGTAAATAATAATCTCCAACTAATCTATATTCAATTCCTGTTCTTTCATCAATATAACTTTCTTTTAATTCTTTATTTTCCATTTCTTCAAATCCTCCATTTTCTATTTTATAGTTTTAAAATTTTCTATTATTATAAAATCAAAAAAGATGAATTTGCATTATTATTTTTTACAATTCATCTTTCAAATATGTGAAAATTTATAAATTACTAAATTGTTTGTAGGAGGAAACCTTTGCTATTACTACATTTTATTTTTCGTCATAAGAGAACAAAATTGTAATTACAAGTGCTATCAAAGTTATTCCTTTATTTTTCATTTAGACCTCATCCTTTCATCTTATGTATTATTTTCTTCTTAGATATACATTTTGTATCTCTAGTGGATACATTTTAATTATATATATACGATTTTTGTTTGTCAATAGAATTTTTTTGTAGGATTCTTAACAGATTTTGTTGAGGAATTAAAAAATGTAATATAGTATAATAAAAAAAAAATCCCAATATTAAGTTAACTCCATTTAGTGGATTACTTAAATATTTGAATTTTTTTATATTAAAATATTTATGCTTCTACTGGATAAACACTAACTTGTTTTTTGTCTCTACCCTTTCTTTCGAATTTAACTGTTCCATCGATTATTGCATATAAAGTATCATCACTGCCTTTTTTTACATTAACTCCTGGATATACTCTTGTTCCTCTTTGTCTAACTAGGATATTTCCAGCTAAAACAAATTGTCCATCAGCTCTTTTTACACCAAGACGTTTTGATTCACTCTCACGACCATTGTGTGAACTACCTTGACCTTTTTTATGAGCCATTTATCTCACTCCTTTCGGTTTTTATTTATATATCTCTTATATAAATATGTAGATTTAAGCTTCTGCTTTTTCTACAGTTTTTTCAACTTTTTTTGTTGTTTCTGCCTTTTTAGTAGTTTCTGTTTTTTTAACTGGCTTTTCAGCTGGTTTTTCTTCTACTTTTTCAGCTGGTTTTCTTGCAGTTGATTTTATAGCAGTTATTTCTACTTTTGTATATGGTTGTCTATGTCCTTGTTTTCTTCTGTAATTCTTTTTAGGTTTCATTTTGAAAACGATGATTTTTTTACCTTTACCATGTGCAACTACTTTTCCTTCAACTTTCATACTTTTAACATAAGGATTTCCAACTTGTACTTTTCCTTCATCAGATACTAATACTATTTTGTCAAATGTAACTTTTTTTCCTTCTTCAACATCTAATTTTTCGAAAAATACTACATCTCCTTCTGCTACTTTGTATTGTTTTCCACAACTTTCAATTACTGCGTACATTTAAAATGCACCTCCCTTATTTGTATACTCGCTAATCCTTAAATTAAAGGTAACTAAATTTAATTAGTTTTTTTGTACCTTGACTAAGCGGATTACAGTTATTTATTTTAACATTATTTTGTTAAGTTGTCAACCGTTTTTTTCCATTTTTTTGAGACAGTTGGGACAGTCCTAATTTGTCTCATATTTTTGTCATTTTTTGTCATATAAAAATACACTTATTGCAAGTTTCGACAATAATCTGCACAAAAAATGAGACAAATTAGGACTGTCCCAACTGTCTCATTGCTTGATTATATTGTTCTTCATTTGGTGCTTTTCCATGCCATCCAACTTGGTTTTCCATAAAGTCTATTCCTTTTCCTTTTATAGTTTTTGCTATAATACAAGTTGGTTTTTCTTTTATAGTTTTTGCTACTTCAAATGCTTTTAATATTTCTTCTATATCATGTCCATCTATGTTTATTACTTGGAATCCAAAGCTTCTGAATTTTTCATCTATTGGATATGAACTCATTACTTCTTCTATTGTACCATCTATTTGTAAATTGTTGTTGTCTACTATTACACATAAGTTGTCTAGTTTGTATTTTGCTGATGCCATTGCTGCTTCCCAGATTTGTCCTTCTTCTATTTCTCCATCTCCTAAAATACAGTATACTCTATAGTCTTTATTGTCTAGTTTTCCTGCTATTGCCATTCCATTTGCTGAAGATAGTCCTTGTCCTAAAGAGCCTGTCGTCATGTCTACTCCTGGTATATGTTTCATATCTGGGTGTCCTTGTAATCTGCTTTCTATGTTTCTAAGTGTTTTTAGTTCTTCTGTTTCGAAGAATCCTCGATTTGCTAAAGCTGAATATAATGCTGGTGCACAATGTCCTTTTGATAATACTAATCTATCTCTGCTTTCGTCGTTTGGCTTTTCAGGATTAATATTCATTTCATTAAAATATAAAACTGTTATGATGTCTGCTATTGAAAGTGAACCTCCTGGGTGTCCTGATTTTCCATTGTAGACTGCTTCTATTATTCCTTTTCTTACTTCATTAGATTTTTTTTCTAATTCTTTTATATCTTCTATTTTTTTCATTATTTTTCTCCTTGTTTTTTATATAATTTAGAAAAGAGACTAAACTTCAGTCTCTTTCCTAAGCTTATAAGTAATATATATAGGTATTTATTCAAATATCCTTTGAAATTCTTGCTCATTTATTTTCTCTTTTTGTAATAAAGTCTGAGCAATCATATCTAATTTATCTCTATGTTCACTTAACAACTTTTGTGCTGACATATAAGCTTCATCAATTAGAGTTTTTACTTCATTTCCTATTCTATCACCAATATTCTCTCCAAAAGCTAACATATCACTTTGTTCTTTTCCTTGGAAATCAATTGGTCCTAGAGTATCACTCATACCATATTTAGTAACCATCTCTCTAGCAATTTTAGTTGCAACTTCTATATCATTACTTGCCCCTGTTGAAATGTCATCTAATACTAATTTTTCTGCAGCTCTACCACCTAGTAATGCAACTAATTTTTCTTTCATTTCTGTTTTTGAAATATAGTATTTATCTTCATCTGATTTATACATTGTATATCCACCAGCAACTCCTCTTGGGATAATAGATACCTCTTTTACAGCTGTTTGTGTTGGTAAATACCAGCTAACTACTGCATGTCCTGCTTCATGGTACGCTGTTAGTTTTTTATCTTTTTCTGAATATACTCTTGCTTTCTTTTCTAGACCCATTGTAACCTTTTTAACCGCTTCTTCTATGTCAGAATTTTCTATATCTTCATGTTTATTAATTGTTGCAATAATTGCAGCTTCATTTAGAATATTTGCAAGCTCTGCTCCTGTAAATCCTGCTGTGTCTTCTGCAATACTTTCTAGGTTTACATCATCAGATAATTTCTTTCCTTCACTATGAATTCTTAAAATTTCTAGTCTTCCTTTTAAGTCTGGTGTTGGAATTGTAATTTGTCTATCAAATCTACCAGGTCTTAATAATGCTTTATCTAACATTTCTGGTCTGTTTGTTGCAGCTAAAACTATAATTGTTTCTTCTGAACTAAATCCATCCATTTCTACTAGTAATTGATTTAGTGTTTGATTATTTTCAGTTTCAGCTCCGCTGTTTGATGTTCTTCTTGCTCCAATTGCATCAATTTCATCTATAAATACAATACATGGAGATATTTTTCTGGCTTTTTCAAATAATTTTCTTACTCTAGAAGCTCCAAGTCCTGCAAACATTTCGATAAATTCTGAACCACTCATTGATATAAAAGGAACATTAGCTTCTCCCGCAATTGCTTTTGCAATTAATGTTTTACCTGTCCCAGGTTTTCCATATAATAATACACCTTTTGGGATTTTAGCTCCCATTTTTGTGAATTTTTCTGGTTTTTTCAAAAAGTCTACTATTTCTATTAATTCTTCTTTTTCTTCATCTAATCCCGCTACATCTTTAAATCTTATTTTTGTCTTTCTTTCTGTTTCTTCATATATTTGCCCTTTTTCTCCTAAACCTTGCATTTTAAATATCATAATAACTAATGCAAGCATTATAAGTGTTGGGAAAATACTTAAAAGTGTTGCTGGTATTTGTGCAATCATGCTTTTAGGATTCTGAATTAATTGTATTTCATTTCCTTCTGATACTTTTAGTTGTACCAATTCTATAAAAGCTTCTGTATTAGGGACAATTGATTTCTTCTCTTCCTCATTATCTTTCATTTTTACTTTTATACTAGTACTTCCAACTGTCATTTTTATTTTTTCTACATTACCATAAGATATTTCTTTAATCAAATCTGTATATGCCAATGTTTTGTCATCTTTTTCTTCATCTTTTGATACATAATAAATTGCTATTCCTGCTATAACAATAATTAATCCAATTAAGATAATCATTGAAATTAATAAACTTTTGCTCTTTTTGTTTTTTTCTTTATTATTCATTATTCCTCCCTATACTAAGCATTTGAAGCTTCTGGCTCTTCTCCTCCATCTTTTTTTTGCTCTTTTTTCTTTTCTTCTTTTTTTGTTTCTTTATTATCTTTTTTACTTTCTTTCTTTTTTTCTTCTTGTTTTTCTTCTATTTCCTCTTTTACTTCTTCTTGCACTTCTACAATTTTTTGTACTTCTCCTTGTTTTTTGTTAAATTCTGATTTTAATATAAATATTGCTGCTACTGCATATATTGTTGTTACTAAGATATACATTATATCAAAATATGCAATTCTATAAGAGTAGAATATATTAATTGCAAAATAAATCATTTCTAATATTGTTGGTAAAGTAACTGCATATACAACCATATTAAATACTGCAACATATCTAATTTTTAATTTTAGTATTATTGTTGCTAAATATACAAACATACTAATTACAAGAATATTAAATAATGTATTAATTATATAAATTATAAATGAGTATATTAGTAAAGCAATAAATAGGTTTATATACATTGGAATCATGTTAGAACTTGTAAAATATTCAACTAATTCTTTTTTATTAAATTCATTAATATTCATACCTTGCATTAGTTCAGAATAATTATAGTTTGTTGTACCTTGTCTTCCTACTTCTTTCATTATCAATCTATTTTTTAATATGATAATAGCATTATCTTCTTCACTAATATCATTAATATATTGATTTATTTTTTCTTCGTCTTCTACATTTGTATCTATAATTATTTTTCCAAATTTTGATTCATTATCTATAATTACATCTTGTGAGTCTACTTTTAGCTCTCCATCTTTATAAGTAAGTTCAGGTACTGATTCATCTATATACTCTGCAATTTGTTTTACAGATTTTGTTGTTGTGTAAACTGTCCCAAGTGAAACTATACTTGCTAATATAATAATTAATATAGCTAAGTATTTTAAAGCTCTTTTTAATCCTTCTGCTGATAATTCTGAATATTTGTCAATTTTGTCAATTGAGTACCATACTTTTTTAAAAAAGCCTTTTTTTAATTGTGTATCTTTCTCTTCGTTTTTTTGTGGATTTTTTTTCATTTAATTCCACTCCCTTCTAATACTACTATCTATATACTTTGTTTTATCATGTAATATTACTTCGTCATTTATTTTAACATTTTTTCCTGTTATATCAACTGTTAAATGAAATGTTCCTACTCTCCCTAAAACAGTACATTTTTGTCCATTAATAGTAACTGTTAATTTTTGTTTTTTGAATAGTGCTTTTATATCTTGCAATAAATATCTAATTTTATCTCTTATTCTGAACATATCTCTTTGTACTTCTGTATGATATGCTTGCATATACCCACAAGGTATTATTGCAATTGTTTTCTCTTTTTTTGTTTTATAAGCATTTGAGTATCCTATGTTAAATCCTTTTGGAACTTTCTTTATTTCTGCTACATTAGATTTTAAATATCCTACTTTTCTAAGTCCTAATGTATTTTGTGAAGAAACTCGTCCACAAAATGCTGAGCCTATTCTGACTGCATTTAAGTGCATATTAGGAAATTTTATAAATGCTGATGTATTACATACATGTAACATTCCTGTTTCTATTTCATTCATTTTTAAAACTTCTATGCAGTTCATAAAACGTTCAAATTGAAGTTTTGTAAATCTTTCATCATAATATGAATTTGAAAAGTGTGTAAATGTCCCTTCTATTTTTATATTTTTTAAAGTTTTTAATATTTGTATCATATCTTCTCTTTGTGAGTAAATAAATCCATATCTTCCAAATCCAGTATCTATTTTAATATGTGCTTTTACTTTTTTATTTAGGTCTTGTCCTACTTTGTCTGCTACTTGTGCTGTTTCTTTTGAGCTTATTGTTAGAATTATATTATTTTCTACTAATTTTTTTACTTCTTCTTCTGTTACTATTGGTGATAATAGTAGAATTTTATTTTTTATTCCTGCTTCTCTTAGTTGTAGTGCTTCTTCTTCAGTTGCTACTGCAAAAAAGTCAATTCCATTATCTATTAAAAAGTTTGTGAATTCTATAATTCCAAGTCCATAGGCATTTGCTTTTACAACAGCAATTATCTTGACTTTATTTCCTTTGTCATCTGGCAAGTTGATATTTGCATATTCTTTTACTTTTTCTATATTATGTCTTAAATCTTCTTTGCATACAATTACTGAATTCACTTTTTCCTCCTTTTGGATATTATAATTTTCTTTTTATTTGTCTTAAGTTTTTAAATGCCTTTTCTGAAAATTTATATAGTTGATATCTAATTGGTTTAAATGGAATATATATTTCTCCTATGAATTCTGTAAATTTTGCTCCAAATCCTTTTTTAAATCTGTATAGCCCATATTGTGGGTGGTTTTCGTCAACAACTCCTGAAACTCCTCTGAAGTCATAGATTGAGTCGTGTTTGGCTATTGACATTTTTATCATTTCCCATTGTAATAAATAGTTTGGCATTAAGTTTCTGTGCCTATTACTGCTTGCCCCATATAAATACCATGTTTTGTTTCCATACATAATTGGTATTACTCCTGATATTGGCTTGTCTTCATAATAAGCCATTAGTAATTTCATGTGTCTGCCTGGTACTAAATTGTCATACATTTTCTCAAAGTACGATAATGGTCTTGTAATAAAGTTGTCTCTTTCTCCTGTTTCTACCATTATTTTGTGGAAGTCTTTTAGGTCTTCTCTTGTTCCCTCTTTAATTACTACACCTTTTTTTGTTGCTAAGCGTATATTGTATCTCCATTTTTGATGAAATCCTGCCATTACTTCTTCTTCTGTTTTGTCTTTTACATCTAGTCTAAATACGTATCTTGGTTGTATTTGGTCTTTAAAGTCTTTTGCATTGTCTTTTATTTTATATCCTAAATTATCTATTATGTCTCTGAATGTTTGGTCATCGCTTTCTATATCTGGTTCTATTCTAATTCCTATCGCATTGTATTTTTTTGCTAGTTCTTTTGCTCCATCTGTTAGTTGTTTCATGACTGCTATATCATGTATGTCACATACTGGTCCTCTTGATGAGTACATTATATTTCCAAATATAGGAATTTTTCTTATCCATACACATAGTGAACCTATTATGTTTTTTTCTTCATCTTCTGCTAATATTACTTCTGGTTTCCAGTTTGGTTTTTTGATTTCTGCCCATTCTAATGATTGTTGAAAATTGCATCTTTCGTGTGTTTCTAAGAATTTTTTATATTCTTTTTTCGAGTCTTCATCTGTTACAAATCTCATCTTTTATTTCCTTTCCTTTGATATTATTTACGGTTTATTCGTATTTTACACCATCATATATAATTTTACAAGTAATTTCATATAAAATTCATATTTTTTTGAGGTTGATTTTTTATGTAAATTATTATATAATATGGATTACAAATTTTATAATGATTATTTGTAAATAATTAAAAGGAGGGTAGAAATTTAAAAGTAACCATTAACAATTGCACATTTTTTCTTTATGGAGGTATCTTATGTTTAAATTTTATAAAGACGTATTAGCACAGTATGGTAGCCCTTTATATGTGTATGATGAACAAACATTAAGGAATAGCTGCTATGAAATCGGATGGTTCAAGGCAAAGTTAGAAGAGTCAATTAAGAGAACTGTTCGTATGCACTATTCTACAAAAGCTAACAGCAACCCAGCAATTTTATCTATCATAAAAGACTATGGTCTTAGTGTTGACTGCATGTCTCCTTATGAGCTTGCAATTAATGAGAAATGCGACTTTTCAGGTGATGACATCTTATATGTCTGCAATAATATTGATGTGGATGAAATGAGATTGGTTCATGACAAAAGCTATCTCATCTGCCTCGACTCGGTTTCACAGGTTTCAACTTGGGGACAGCATTTTCCTGGCACTAATATTATGGTGCGGATTAATCCTGGTGTAACTGGCGTTGGTCACTCGGAAAAGGTAAATACTTCTGGCAAGTTAACAAAGTTTGGTATTACAGAAGATAATATTCCACTTTTGTTAAATATCGCCAATAAGTATGACCTGAGGATTATCGGCATACATCAGCATTTAGGGAGTTTATTCTTAAATGATAAAATTCCTAATTATATCGCTGGCGTTATAGCAGGTCTCAGTATTATAGAAAAATATTTTAGTAATATTGAGATTATTGACTTAGGTGGAGGTTTTGGAGTTCCTTATAAATTTGAGGAGCCTAAGCTTTCTCTTAGCTCTGTAGTATATGCTCTAGTTCCTGTATTGAAGGAATTTATTTGTAAATATCCTTCCGTTAAGGAATTTAAGTTTGAACCTGGTCGATATATTCCTTGTGAGGCAGGTATAATTATTGGTACTGTTACTGCTGTTGAGAAAAGATATGATACTTGGTGGGTTGGTACTGATATTGGTATGAATGTACTTGTTCGACCATCAATGTATGACTCTTATCATGAAATAGGTATACAGAGCCCCCGTGATTGGGATATTACTAATAAAGTAATACATGCCAATTTCTGTGGCAATATTTGTGAAAGTGGTGATATTCTTGGCAAAAACCGTATTATAGTAATGCCTAAAGTTGGAGATGTTGTCGTTGTTCAAAATGCTGGTGCTTATGGCTTTTCAATGGCTTCTAATTACACAGGAAGACCTAGACCAGCAGAAGTTATGATTGTTGGTGATGATGTGAGGCTTATCCGCAAGCAGGAAACTGTTGAGGATATGATGCGTAATATCGTTTGGTAATCTTGATTTTCTATCTAAAAAAATAATGCTCTAATATTAGGGCATTATTTTTTAGTTATTTTATTTTTTACTTTTCTTAAAATACTTTTCAGGAACAAAAACTTTAAAAAATCCCCTCCATTAGGAAGGGGTATTGTGCTTAATAGCGATATAAGTAATCGCGTAGTGCTTCATATACAGGTGGTCTCTTCACAATTTCATCACTTTGTAGTATTTGTTCTAATTCAATTAAAGATACAAATTTTACTGCTTGAACTTCTGACTCCTGCATACGAATATGCTTTTTTCTAATACCATTTTTACGCAAAATGAAAACATCATAGAACTGATTTTCAATATAGTCTTCTGTAAATATTTGAGATACTCTATAAGAGAACATATATCGAAAATCTGTTACAGTTACTTTAGCTTCAACATCAATCATAACTTCTTCGTTAATCTCTCTAGCTGCTGCTGATATAGCATCCTGACCTGCTGAAATATGCCCTGCTACAGAAATATCCCAAAGATTAGCATTTTTGTCTTTATTGGCTGACCTTTGTTGTAAAAGAATTTCATTATTTTCATTAACTATAATAACAACAATTGCCCTATGCCATAATCCTCGTTGATGAATTTCTTTGCGAGTTAGGATTTCTCCTGTCTTTACGCCATCTTCATTTAAAACATCTATATATTCTGCCATTTCTTTTCCTCCTTTACTTATTGCGTATAAATGATATTTTATATGCACATTATATATAGCGTATATTTTATATTATATAATGTTTCACATAAAATTGCAAGTTTGATATTTATGTGATATAATATTTACATAAATTTTGAAAGGAGTGTTTTTATGAGATACATGGATATAGGTTGTAATGTTGACTGTTGTAAGTGTTCTAAGCAATGTGAACTAAAATCCTTAATGGAAACTTCTATTAGATTTCCATATATGGAACCTGTTTTCTATTCCATTGTAATGCAGTATTTAAAAGCTCAAGCTGGTCAATTAATTGTTCAAGGAAAAAATTTTGCTCAAGTTGATGAAGATGTAAAAGAATTAGCTGTTTCTTTCTATGTAGCTCGCCAAATAATGGGTGAGCAACTCTACAAATGACACTTCTTAAAAGATGCCAGTATGGCATCTTTTCTGTTTTTTATTATAAATTATTTTTAGCATCTTATATATTTTATTAAAAAATTATTGACTTTTTAACATTTGTTTTATAATTCGATTATATTAATTTTTATATAATAAAAGACTACAGAAAGGATGATGCCAGTGCAAATTGAATTAAATAAAGTTCAAGAATTATTAGATTGGACAAAAACTAAATTATATTTAAACACAAATGTTGAACAAGCAAATAAAAGATATGTTAAACGTGGACAAGTCTATAATTGTTATTTTGGAATTGGTATTGGAAATGAAATTCAAAAATTAAGACCATGTATTATTCTACAAAATAATATATAATGATAATAGTATTTTATTAGATGGATATGCTAATGTATCAAATATATTATGTGTTAGTAAGGCACGATAGAAAATTATATTACAACATTATCACTTGAAGAAATGAAAGAAATTAATAAAGCAATTGCAATTTCTTTAAATTTAATGTTCTATTACACAAAGCTTAAAAAAATCTAGAAGATAAATTAACGTATATACAAAAAGTGAAAAATGAGAGAAATATAGCTCAAAATCAAATAAATGAATTAATTCTTTCATATTATTTTTAAACATGGTGGAGATGAGGAGAGTCGAACTCCTGTCCATAATACAATCCATAAGAACTTCTACAAGTTTAGTTTATCTTTTATTTTCATTTTTTAATCGCCGACAAACAGGCTAATAAAAAATATATCTTTATAATTACCCACTATTTCTAAAGAAAAAATAGCTTTGTTTCCTACTTTAATTAACACCCAATCTAAATTAGTAGGCCATTTAGTTAAGTGACACTGCAATTAGGCAGCGTATGCTAATTCTTGATTATCAGCGTTTATTTTTATTTTCTCGTTTTTTAAGTGGCCAACGAGAATCCACTACTTGCTATTCATATTTCATGTAATATGTCGAAACCTTTACATCCCCATATTCCTAATAATTATATCATATACTTTATGAGTTGGCAATCCTACTGCAGATGTGTAATTTCCTTCTATTTTTTCCACAAATACACAAAATTCATTTTGAATTCCATAAGCTGCTGCTTTATCCATAGCATTTCCTGTTTTAATCCAATTTTCAATTTCTGTATCTGAAATATCTTTTAAATATACTTTTACTTTATCGAATGTTTTATATTCTTCAACCTTTTCGCCTTTTTTAGTAAAAACACTTAATCCTGTAATTATATTATGTGTTCTATCTCCTTCTATTAGTTCTTTTATAAATTCTTTTGCCTGCTTTTCATCTTTTGGTTTTCCATATATTTTCTCATTTTTTACAACAATTGTATCTGAGCCAATTACAATTCTATCTCCTTCTGTCTTTTCAAATACTGCTTTAGCTTTTTGATGTGCTAAATTAACTGCTTGTTCTTCTACTGTTAGTCCTTTTTCTAATTTTTCTTGTACTTCACTTACTATTACTTTAAATTGTGGTACAACTAATTTTAATAATTCTTTTCTTCTAGGTGATTTTGATGCTAATATTATATCCATCTTATTTGCTCCTTTTTTCTCCATACTACTATTATATATTAACTTTACAATTTTTTCATTAATTTTAACATATTTTTTTAAAATTAATATTATATTTTAGGTGATTTATATGGCTATTGTTCCTACTGACCAAAATTATGGTTATTTTATTTTAAGACAAAATATTTTACTGTTAAATTGTGCATATCCTTTTCTTAATGTTCAAATTGTTGGGAATAGTGTGCTTGGAAAAAATATTTATGTTATAAAGCTTGGAAAGGGCTCTAAAAAAGTTTTTTATTCTGCTTCACTTCATGCTAATGAGTGGATTACTTCTGTATTACTTATGAAATTTGTTGAGGATTATTGTGTTGCTTATGATAACAATTCTACATTATATGGTTATTCTGTTAAGGATTTATTTAATAATGCTTCTATCTATATCATGCCTATGGTTAATCCTGATGGCGTTGATTTAGTGACTGGTTTTTTAAGCCCTAATTCTTTAGCATTTGAATTAGCTAATGATATTTCAAATCAATTTCCTGATATTCCTTTTGTGAATCGGTTGGAAAGCAAATATAAATGGTGTGGATTTTTTCAACTTCCACTTATATTTTATAACGTAACTTTAAAAGTATTATTATGTATACCTTTTATACTCTCCATTTTCATAAACAAACAAATCTCCTTCTTTTGCAATTTGATATAAATCTTTTGGAAATTCTGTTTCTTCAATTCCTTCTATTCCACCACCTGAAATGTTATTTAAATCATATAACCATATTCTTCCTGAAGACTTTTCGCCTACTTCATAGATATGTTCGTCAATTCTTTTACTATTTAAATATTCCCTTTGTTCTTCTATTTTTTCTTTAATCATGCTATTTATTTCTTTTTCAACTTCTTTAGTTGCCTCTATATCTATTATAAAATTTTCACCATTTTTCCTTAAAACACTTCCTAAGTTACTTTCAGATGGCAATTCTTCTATTGATTTAGTAAGTACTTCATGACTTCTGTTTATATCACAATAAGATAAATTATATGAACTTTTTTCGTTTGTAGATATATCATATATATAGAACATTTCTCCTTTTTCTTTTGTATCTTGAGCATAGTCCTGTAATATTTTACTTCTTTGAGTAAACATTTCATCTCTAAATTTTGTAATTATTTTTTCATTATAAATCGTTAAATCTTCATCTAAGCTTAAGTTGTTCCATTTATCATCAATATTATGTTCTTCAGCTTTGTTTTCTATGCTATTTTTTAAATAGTTTGAAAGTTCATTTATGAAATTTTGCACAAATTTATTCTCCTTTAGGTTTTTTAAAATATCATTTTTTAAGTCTAAATTCAATAGACATCACTCCTTTGTTTTATTTTTTAATGATTGGAAAGCTACTATTGATAAATAGTAGTTAGAACTAAACTAAGAGTGATTATATATTATTTTACGTAAATTTGCAATAATTTGTATAAAAATTTATTCTGCCTGGCTTTCCCCTGTGGCATAATTTATTATTATTCCTGGTTGTACATTATAGCAATAAACATTAAAGTGAATTCCTTGTCCATTATCCTCAACAGACCAACTTTCCATTTGTACTCCACTTGCTAGCAAATTGTTTTCTTGATAAATAGGTGTTATTCTATATAAAACATGATTACTTTCATTTTTATCAATATATTCTGCTATTCTGTTTTCAAAAGGTAACATTCCTTCAGTATTTAAATATCTTGTTCCTGTTATTAAGTTTTGTTTATTATCATTTTCTCCAGCAAGTTGCCATCCAATTAGATGACATCTATTATATAAATATTTGTCTTTAATGAGATTATCATATCTTTTTTGTACCCATCCTGACAAATCTTTTACATTTCCTATTTCTCCACGTTTTTCTCCAACTTTTGGCATTATATCTTTACAAATATTTGCGTAAGCTACCCCACTTCTTCCTAATTCATCCCAATCACTATAATTTTCAAAGGCTTCGGTAGTATAATCTTCTTCAGTAAAATATGGCATATTATTATTTATTTCTACATATGGACTTGATGTATACTCTGGTATCTTAGACAAATCAAATATTATATTTTCACTTTGTATTGTATTTTCTACATTAGGTGTTTTATTTGAAATTTCTTCTTGATTAATATATCCTAAAGTAATAATAAAAACTACTATTAGAATAGTGCATATTGCTTGCCAAATATTTTGTTTTTTATTTCTTTTTTTGCTCATAATTTATATCTCCATTATTTGTTTTTATCATTTTATCACAAAGTTGAATGAAATGAAAACATTTTTATTTTTATCTATTTCTATTTTATCAATTAGTCTAAATAAACAAGATTTATCTATTTCTTTCATTTCTAAAAATTCATTAATTACTTTATTCATTTGCTCTTCATCATTTTTATTTTTAATATTTTGCTGACATTGTAAAGTTTTAAATCTATCCATTAGTTCACTTTTTTCATTTGTTAGTTTATTTCTTTCATTAACAAATCTTGTAGATATTCTTGTAAAATCAATATCAGTCAGTATGCCATTTAATTTATCATTATATAAGCTATCTAAATTTTTATTAATATCATTTATTTTAATATCTATTGTTTCAATTTGCTTTTTTACAGATGATAATAAATCGATTGATTTATCTTTTACTTTTTTATAAGTTTCTTCTAACATCGTACGATTAGCATATTTTTTACAAACTTGCCTTACAATTTCTATAATATAATTTTCAAATTTTTTATAGTTAATGTTTAATGGATAACAACCTGTTTTTTTATAGTTACTACATGTTATATAAGGTAAGTTGTTTTTAAGTACTATTTGTAGTTTTCTTTTACAATGATGACAATATAACATTCCTCTTAATAAATAATCATATTTAAATTTTGTGTTTGCTCCTCTTTATATGATACCTTTGTTTTTTTATTTTGTATTGTATTTCCAATATATACTTCATTTTTTAATATATTACATATAGTAACTTCATTCCAATTATAATTAGTATTGTTTTTATTTTGAATAACACCTGTTTTTCTATATCCTTTTGGAGATAGATATTTATTATTATTTAAATTTTTTACTATATCTCTACTACCTTGTCCATTTGCATACATATTAAAAATCTTTTCTACAATTTCTTTTGTCTGTTCATCTATAATTAGTTTATTTTTTATATTAGGATGTTTTTTATATCCGATATGCTGGTATACTGCATAAATATTCTCCATTTTTTTGTTTTTCTTTATAAACGCTTTTAATTTTTTTTGATATATCCTTTGCATACATATCATTCATTATTGCTTTAAATAGTGTTATATCATTGTTTGTGTTGTCAATATAAGTGTCTATTCCATCTGTTATTGCAATATATCTTACATTGTTTTGAGGAAAGTAGTTTTCAATATAATATCCCGTTTTTATATAGTCTCTTCCAAGTCTTGATAAGTCTTTTGTTATTACCATATTAATGGTTTTATTTTCAATATCTTTCAACATTTCATTAAATCCAGGTCTATCAAATGTTGTTCCACTTACTCCATCATCAATATATTCTTTTTTAAAATTTAAGTTTTTTTCTTTTATATATCTTTGTAATATTTTTCTTTGATTGCTTATACTTTCGCTTTCTTGCTTGTCTCCATCTTCTCTAGATAATCTTATGTATATTCCGTACTTTAAATATATTAATGTCTTGCATTAATATTTTCTACCCCGTAATCGTAATCTTTTTTCTATATTACTTTTGCATAATTTTACCTTTATAATACAGATTATTAAATAAATTGAATTGTTATGAATTATTTCTATGGATTTTGTTAATAATAGGTAATATATATTATTTTAATTGGAGGATTTTATTTATGGAAAATCAAAATTTAAATATCTTAGATGAAGTAAATAAAGGTGCAACAATGGGTATGGATGCTATATCTTATGTTTCAAAAAAAGTTCAGGATAGTAAGTTTAAAGAGGTTTTAGATGTAGAATATGATAAATACAGAGAGATTTCTAATAGAGTTAATAAACTTTATGATAATTATAGTAGTAAAGAGCCTCATGAAACAAATGTTATGAATAAAATGATGACATGGTATGGTGTTCAAATGCAAACTATGACAGATGATAGTACTTCTAAGTTATCTGAATTATTAATGAAAGGTACTAATATGGGTATTATTGAGGGAAGAAGATTATTAAATGATAATCAGGATGCTGAAGAGAGTGTTAAAAATATTTTAAATGATTTTGTTGTTATGCAAGAGGATAGTGTAGAAACTTTAAAAAAATATTTATAGTTAAAAGGGATTGATTAGTTTCAATCCCTTAATTTTAACATATATAGTTTTCTTAAAAATCCATTAGATAATCTAGTTTCTTTTACAAACTTTAGTCCTACTTTTTCAAGTGTTTTACAACTTCCTATATTATTTTGATGTGCCATAGAAATTATATAGTCAAATCCTAATTTTCTAGCTAATTCTAATTCTATTTTCTGAAGGTTTGTTGTTATTCCGTTTCCTCTATATTCTGGTAATATTAAATTTCCACCTAATTCACATACAGTATAATTTTCAAGTTCGAACTCCTTCTTAAAGTCTGCAAGCATATCTTGAGAAACATACAATTGTGCCATTCCGAACAAGTCTATTTCCATCATAAACTCCATATAATGGTGCATAATTTTTTTCATCAAACATACTGTCTAACTCCCATTGTTCATAAGGTATAAAATATTTTATTATCAGTTTTCTTTTCAGTAAAATCGTAAAACATTTTACAAATGACTTTATCAATCGTTTCTTTATCTTTATTAAATTTACAATAAATTTTTAGGTTATCTTTCTTCAACCGCTACACCTCTTTTAATGTCTATTAATTTTTTGAAAAATTATTCATAATATAATCCCCCCTAAAATCTTTTAACCCTCTGGAAAAAAATTTTCTATTTTAATAATTGCAACTTTATTTTTGATATATTGACTTTCTATATATTCTTCTGTTACTGGAAACATATTTTGTATTAGAAACGTGCTATATGTATTTATATTATTTACCCTTTGTACTCTCCACCATTTATATGCATTACTTGACCTGTAACATAGGATGAATCATCACTTGCTAAGTATATAAATAGTGGTGCTATTTCATAAGGATGCCCAGCTCTTCCCATTGGTGCGTCTGAACCCAGTGTTGGTATTTTTTCTGCTTCCCAACATGCTGGTTGTAGTGGAGTCCAAAATACACCAGGCGAAACTGCATTTACTCTTATATTTTTATCTGCTAAATTCGTTGCAAGTGACCTTGTAAATCCTACAATTGCTCCTTTACTTGTTACATAGTCTATTAGTTCTGGTTCTCCTTTAAATGTGGTTATTGATGTTACATTTATAATACTTGCACCTGGTTTCATATGTTTTAAAGCTCTTTTGGTTAAATAAAACATAGAATATATATTGGTTTTCATAGTTAAATCGAATTGTTCATCTGTAATATCTAATAAACTTTTTTGTTGATATTGCACTCCTGCATTGTTTACTAATATATCAATTTTGCCAAATGTTTTTATAGTTTCTTCCACAATTTTATCGCAGAAATTAGTGTCTTTTATATCTCCTGCAAGTAATAAACATCTACCACCCATTCTTTCAATGAATTCTTTTGTTTCTTCTGCATCTTTATGTTCATCATAATAGACAATAACAACTGTTGCTCCTTCTTTTACAAATCCAACTGCTGTGGCTCTTCCAATTCCCGAGTCTCCTCCTGTTATGATTGCAACTTTATTATATAATTTTCCAGCTGGCCTGTAATATGGATTATTAAATATAGGTCTTGGTGTCATTAAGTATTCCATTCCTGGCTGTTTATCTTGATGTTGTGGTGGAAACTCTATCCTATAGTCTTTACATATTCTACCATAACCTTGATTGTCTATGTATTTTAGCCCATAATCATCCTGTCCATTATTGTTTGAAGTATAATAATCATAATTCATCTTTCTTCACCTCTACTATCTATATTCTAAATAGCAATTTGGTGTGCATGTTCAACAATGCTCTAATCTTATTCTCCTTCTATTAATACTTTTAATTTATCTGGAAAGTTAACTGTCATTCCTTTATGGAATTTAAAAAACACCATAGGTGAAAGTTTGATTAACTTCCACCATTTTGTTTTCAAAAAATAATGTAGATTTATACTACACTAATCATATATTCTATTCTTATTAAAAATTTATCTATCCAATATTATTTTCAAGTAGTTTATCATTTTGTAAAATTTCTTCTATTTCAATAAATTCATCTATATTTTCATTTATTGTAT
Source organism: uncultured Clostridium sp. (assembly GCA_948441945.1). GTDB lineage: Bacteria > Bacillota > Clostridia > TANB77 > CAG-508 > CAG-269. Next base: position 19,757 of record CAOJQV010000026.1, read on the forward strand.
TTAATGGTGCAAAGTTGAATGAAATAAAAACATTTTTATCTTTATCTATCTCAATTTTATCAATCAATCTAAATAAACACGATTTATCAATTTCTTTCATCTCTAAAAACTCATTTATAGCTTTATTCATTTGTTCCTCATCATTCTTATTTTTGCTACTTTGTTGTCCTTGTAATGATTGAAATCTATCTGTTAATTCTTTTCTTTCACTTTCTATTTTTTCTCTTTCTTTTACAAACTTTCCAGATATTCTTACAAAATCAGTATCTAACAATATTCCATTCAATTTATCATTATATATGCTGTCTAAATTTTTATTAATATCAGCTATTTTAATATCAATCATTTCAATCTGTTTTTTTACAGAAGCAACTAAATCAATTGATTTATCTTTTACTTTCTTATAAGTTTCTTCTAACATCGTACGATTAGCATATATTTTACATACTTGCCTTACAATTTCTAGTACTTTTTTTTCAAACTTTGTATAATTCAAATTTCTTACATAGCAACCTCTTTTTTGATAACCTGTATCTACAATATAAGGAATCTTTGGACGATTACTATTATGATTTACTTTTAATACAATTTGCATTTGCCAACCGACAATGTTTACAATAAATCAATCCTCGCAATAGATAATCATATTGTTTTACAACTTTTTTTGCTCGTTCTTTATGTATTATTTGAGCTTTCTCAAATACATCTCTATTTATAATTGCTTCATGTGTATTTTCTACTCGTATATGTCTTTCTTTTTCCACTTTACGAAGTTTTTTTACTTTATATGAAACCACAGATACCTTATTTTGAACTGTATTGCCAATATAAACCTCGTTTTTTAAAATATCGCATAAAGTTGTTGCATTCCAAAAATAATTCGTTTTATTTTCATTTTGAACAAAACCTGTTTTTCTATAACCTGATGGACTTAAATAATGATTTTTATTTAGATATTCAACAATCAACTTACTCCCTGTGCCACTTATATACATATCAAATATTTTTCTTACTACATCTGCAACATTATAATCAATTACTAATTTGTTTTTATTAGTTGAATCTTTTTTATATCCGATATGCTGGAGTACTGCACAAATATTCTCCTTGCTTTTGTTTTTCTTTAAATACACTTCTAATCTTTTTTGATATATCTTTTGCATACATATCATTTAAAATTGCTTTAAATGGTGTAATATCATTATTTACGGTTTCATTATATGTATCTATTCCATCTAATATCGAAACATATCTTACTTGATTTTCTGGAAAGTAATTTTCTATGTAATATCCTGTTTTTATATAGTCTCTTCCAAGTCTTGATAAATCTTTTGTTATTACCATATTAATTTTGTTATTTTCAATATCTGTAATTAGTCTATTAAACTCAGGCCTATCAAATGTAGTTCCTGATACTCCATCATCAACATATTCATCTACAATGTTCAAGTCTTGTTCTTTTACATATCTTTCAATTATTTTTCTTTGATTTCCAATACTCTCAC
>CAOJQV010000027.1 GCA_948441945.1 uncultured Clostridium sp.
AACCTTTGCTATTACTCCATTTTAATTTTTCGTCATAAGAGAATAAAATTGTTATTACTAAAGCTATAAGTGTTATACCTTTCTTATTTTTTATTTTACTAAAGTGTAGCTCTCTCTCCCTACTGTGACAGTTGTTTCCCGTCATACTATTTTCCTCCTTTGTTTCTCTCTTTTTTCTTTCTTCTATTAATTCATCTATTATTAAATATAGTTATTATCTTTTAAAATATATTTTACAATATTTTCTGTGCTTTTATCTATATCATTACTAAAATCAAAAAATGGTAATTTATATTTTTCGCATTGACTTTGAATTAATTGGCTTTCTTGTCTATATACTTTTATTCTTTCTTTTAATTCATCATCATCAACATTTCTAGTCCAATCCCATTTAGTTTCGTTTTCTCTTATTTCTTTTAATTTTTCTTCTATGCTTATATTTGGATACCCTACAAAATATGCCTTGCAACATTGTTGATTTATTTTTTTAACATAATCTTTTGGCATTAACTGATATATATCTATTAACATTGGATACTCTAAATCATCATATTTTCCAGTATGTACTAAATGAGCTAAAAAATCAATTAATTTTTCACTTACTTTGTCCATTTCTACATTCCATGTTTTTCCATCAAAAATCTCTAACTCTGGAAAAATATATTCAAAAAATTGTGTAATAGAATCCATTGTAATATGTTGATAATGTCCTGTTTCTGCTAGTGTTCTACAAATACTAAGTGTTTTTCCTGTTCTAGATACACCTGATACAATGATATGTTTCTTTTCTATATTCATTATATTTTTTCTCCATCTATTTTTAATAATATTATATTAATAGATTACCATAACTTAAATACCTTTTCAAGACATTTTATATTAAATGCTTATCTACTTATTAGCAAATTTTTTCATCGCAAAATTCGACACAATACCTCTACATACTTTATATTTTCCTCTTTTGTGCTTTATAAGTTATTTTTGCAACCCATTTGCTTGGAACAAAATGACTAAAAAATATCCCCAATTTAACATCAAAACCTGGAATAATATAAAACTTTCCTTTAAGTAATTTATTTATTGTATATTCAGTAACTTTAAAACTATTAGCTTCTCTTAAATGAAACCTAACATTAGCTACATTATTAAAATTTGTATTAACTGGTCCAGGACACAAAATACTAATCTTAACATTAGACTTTTCCTTTTTTAATTCTTCTCTAATAGATTCTGAAAGCCTTACAACATAAGACTTTGTAGAATAATATGTCGCCATTAATGGACCTGGCATAAAACCAGCAATAGATGCAACATTTAAAATTTTCCCACTATCTTTTGCTTTCATATCAATTAAATATAACTTAGTCAAAATATGATATGCAACAATATTAGTCTTTATCATTTTTAATTCTTTATTTAAATCTGTATGTGTAAAGTTACCACAATCGCCAAAACCTGCATTATTAATTAAGATATCCACATCTGATACACTTTTGTGTAAACTTTTGCAATTTTCTTCTAACGATAAATCCATAGAAATTGCTTCAATATCTATGTTATTATTCTTAGATAGTTCTGTTTTTAATTCATCTAATCTTTGAATATCCCTTGCAACCAGAACTAAATTATACCCTTTTTTAGCTAAAACTCTTGCCATATCTCTTCCTATTCCAGAAGACGCTCCTGTTATTAAAGCTTTCATTAAATCCTCCTTTGAGACAGTGGGGACAGTCATGATTTGTCTCGTATTTTGTCTCTTATTATGTCGAAATATATTAACATATATAATATCTACAAATTTCGACACAAAATACGAGACAAATCATGACTGTCCCCACTGTCTCATTTTTTAAATTTATTAATTATAATTCCAACTTTATGTACAATTTCTGTTGAATTTTTATTTGCTATCTCTTTTCCGAATGCTTTTCCGCTAACTGTTAGTGCTGATACTAATGCACTTAATATAAATTGTATATTAAATGGCATTTCAAATTGACTAGAAATTTTAATAGCAATTAATGCACTAATTGCTCCACTTAGTACTCCACAAATGTCTCCAATAACATCTGCACATATATTTGCGACTTTTGGTGCATTTTTTATTAATTTGATTGAATCTTTTGAGCCTGCTACTTTTTTTGTTGCTTTTGCATGAAATTCTTGTTCATTTGCAACAGTAACTGCAACTCCTATAATATCAAAAAATATACCCAATAATATTACCACTAACAATATTAATATTGCTGGTATTAAACTTAGGTTCGATACTCCATTTGTTGATATATAGGCAAATACAATTGATAGTATAAATGTTATAATAAATGATTGTATAACCCATTTTAGATTAGAGTGTTCTTTTTTATTTTCAATATTTTTTTTCATTTTTATACTCCTTCTTATAATATATAATAAATTAAGGCAAGCTTTTTGCTTACCTTTCAATTTTATTTTTAAATTGATATAGATGGTAAAAATCTAAGTAAATTTTACGGTTTAGGTCTGGTTGAATTTCTCTATTTACCGCTTAACATTACTGTTAGAGCCGTTTCCGTTTAAGGCAAATAACTAAATTTATTAGCCACCAGATCGCCACTTAAATCCGTACCTTAATCCCTAGATTTTCAAGCTTTTGACAAGCAAACATTCTAGAAGTTTTCCTTAACATACTTTTATAAGTTTATTAGTCTTTTTTGCAAGTGTAATTTCATAACCTAAAGCAAAAATCATTTGGCCAAAAAAATTTAAGCTCTTTGATAAATTAATCCCAATACCCTCACTCAAGACAGGCTACACTATGTATTTTGTGTCTTGGCACTCAACATAGGTTTTACTTAAGCTTTCCTTAAGCCTCCGCGAAACCAGGGGATCGTATATATGCCATTACATACTACCCTAACTTCTTTACTCCCTGAAAACACACAAAACTGGCATTTCGCGCACCAACAAGAAACTTCAACGATGTGCCCTTTAGTGGATTTTTAGCCCCACCCTCATAAACTTAAGTACGACTAGAATAATGCACCATCAATTAATATTATAGCAAATTATGAAAAATATTCCAATTTGATTTAAAGCATTTGTGAACTTTATTTTAAAAACGCAAACCTTATTTGATTTATTATCTATTTAAATCTCATTTTTTCTAAATAAATCTATCTTTTTCATTATTATACTAATATTGTAAAATTTCTCTTATTTCTTTTTTTGTTTCTTCTAAATCTTTATCATTAGCAATATTAATAACATTAATACTAGGATATTTCTCTTTAATTTCCTTTGCCATTTCTAAATATGTTCTTTGTTGTCCAATACTATTTTCAATTCCAAATTTTGAATATTGGCATATACCTTTTCCTTCTCTATCTAGTCTCTGAGCAAATTCATCTTCATTTTCTAAGTATGCTGTTAAATAATAAATCTCAAAATCCAACTTAGCCAAATCGTCTAATAATTTTTCATAAACATCTGTAAAAGAATATTCCTTTTTTCCTAATCTACAATAATTTTCTTCTGTAAAAAAAGTTCTGTCAAAAACCAAATTGATACTTTTGTTTTCCATCTTTTTTAGATATTCTAATAAGTCAACATACATGTCCTTTGCTTTTTGCTTTCCAGTTGGTGTGCTATCTGCTGTTCCAGACATTCTATATAAGTTTGTATATGGTAATGTATGTCTTATAAAATCAGTGATTGTAGTTTTTCCAGCTCCTTGTGCTCCTTCAACTACTATTAACTTTGAATTTGCCATTTTATCCCCTCCTATTTTTTTACATTATACTATTTAACATTTTTAAATTCAATTATTTTTGTAGATTTTTTATATATTTTATAGTAAAATGTCAAAGAGGAGGAACTATATGAAAAAATTTGAAAATGTATCAGCAAATTCAAACCATCCAAACTGGGAAAAAATGATTTTTAGAAAAAATAAATTATACGATAGAAACAACGATATTAGAGATGACTTTCAAAGAGACTATACTAGAATCATCCATTGTAATGCTTTTAAAAGACTAAAACATAAAACACAAGTATTTTTCTCACCTGAAAATGACCATATTTGCACAAGAAGTGAGCATGTTACATCTGTTGAATCAATTAGCTATACTATCGCAAAATACTTAGGATTGAACACAGAACTAACAAAAGCAATTTCTGTCTCTCATGATATTGGCCATAGTCCTTTTGGGCATGAAGGAGAAAAAGTATTATCTAAAATTTCTACTAGAGATTTAGGTAAGCCTTTTTGGCATGAAAAAAATGGTTTAGATTTTGTAGAAAAAATAGAACTTTTAGAGGATAATCAAAAACATAAGCAAAACTTGAATTTGACTTATGCTGTACGTGATGGAATTATATCTCATTGTGGAGAAATTAATGAAAATTGTCTTAAACCTCGTACTGAGTATATTGATTTAGATACTTATATATCTCCAAATCAATATGCACCTTATACTTGGGAGGCTTGTGTAGTAAAAGTATCTGATAAAATTTCTTATCTTTGTAGAGATATTGAAGATGCAATCACATTAGCAATTTTAGATGAACATATCACTGAATTATTTTCATTAATCAATATAACTTCTCCAAATGAACCTATTAATAATACCAATATTATTAATAATTTAATTTATGACTTATGTGAAAATTCATCACCAGAAAAAGGTCTATGTTTTTCTGAAAAAGCGTTAACTCTGATGGATAAAATAAAAGAGTATAATTATAAAAATATTTATGGATGTAAACGAATTTTACCTTCAGTTAGGTACTTTAATATCGTTTTAAATGAAATTTATGAATTACTAAAATCAACTTATGATGGAAATAAAACATTAGAAAATCTATGTAATTTAAAAAGTATTTATCCTAAGTTAATGACTACTTTTATTAATTTTATAAATGATTATTACAATTTTGGAAATAGAAATAATAATAAAAATGAAGTACTATTTTCATTAGATAATGAACTTGACTTCTATCAATCTATTATTTATTTTATATCTGGGATGACAGATAGTTTTGCAATTGATGTTTATCATGAGATTATTCATTTTTAAAAAGCAAATATGGAATTTATCCATACTTGCTTTTCTTAATTTTTCATCCATTCTTTTCCATCTACTATCCTTGATACCATCATTGATGAAACATCATCACCAACAACATTTAAAACTGTGGCTGGTGCATCAATAATAGTTGCAATAACAGTTAATATTGGCAGTGCTGATACTGGGTATCCCATCATTGTGATTATTAACATTTCAGATATTGTTCCACCACCAATTGGAACAGCTGTTACTAATAAATTAGCTATAAGAGCTATTCCTAATACTCCAGTTATTTCCCCGAAGCTTGCTACACTCGTTCCAAATAAGCAAACTAAAAACATGATTTTAAATACAGACCCTATAATAGAACCATCTTTATGAAAGCTTGTTCCTAATGGTATAGTCGTTTCAGCAATATCACCTGGTACTCCCATTTTTTTTGTTACATCTATATTAACAGGTATACATGCTGCACTTGAGCATGTGCCAAGTGCTGTAAAGGTTGCTGGAATTACATTTTTCCAGAAAGCTTTTACCCCTTTTATACCTCCTGCCATAAAAGCATATATTGTATATACTATAAAATAGAATAATATAGAAATAATAAAATAGGCTACAAACGTTTTTAAATATCCAACTGCGATTGAACTTCCAAAAGACCCAATAAATGATGCCATGTAGCACCCCAGACCGATTGGAGCATAATACATAATTATTTTAACTACATTGTTACATACAGTATTGGCAGATTCTAATACTTTTCTAAATGGTTCTCCTTTTTCTTTTGATAGGTTAATTGCAATTCCAACCATAATAGAAAAAATTAAAAGTGCTATTACATTATCTTTTGATAATAATTTTGCGAAGTCATTTACTGTAAGTAAATTTACTGTTCTATCTGCAATTGTGATTTCTTCTGTTTCTTCATCTGAGGTTTCTACTTCTGATAAAGATTCTCTAATTTGTTCTCCATCTGCAGGATCTACAAGTTTAATGAAATAAGTACTAGCAAAACCTATTAAAACTGCGATTATAGAAGTAAATATAAAAACTCCTATAATAGATACAATAATTTTGCCAAGTCTTTTTGGTTGTTTCATTTTAGATATTGCTGTCGTGATGTTTAAAAAGATAAGTGGAACGATTATAACTAAAAGTAGATTTAAGAATAGATCACCCAATGGGCTTAAGATAGTTGCTTTTTCCTTGAAAATTATTCCAATCATTGCTCCAACAATAATCGCAACTAAAAGAATTATTGTTGATTTGTAGTTTGATAAAAATCTTTTCACACTACTACTCCTTGTTTTTTAGCTTCCCTAAAATATAATTATATTTTAAGATATATATATTAAAGATTATTCCATATTAAATATTTTTAGAACTTTTTATTTTTCTGATTTCTTTAAAAAATTCCTTTAAAATCTTTTCACAGTCTTCTTTTAAAATACCTTTTTCAATTTCTACTTTATGATTAAAGGTATAGTCTTCTAATAAATTAAAGACTGAACCAACTGCTCCTGTTTTTTCATCATTTGCTCCTATATATACTTTTTTTATTCTTGAATTTATTAATGCTCCTGCACACATTGAACATGGTTCTAAAGTAACATACATTTCACAGTCTATTAGTCTCCAAGATTCTAATTTTTTGCTTGCTTTTTGAATTGCTAGTATTTCTGCATGTTTTGTTGTGTCAAATTTTGTTTCTTTTAAATTATGTGCTCTTGCTATGATTTTATCATCTTTAACAATTATTGCTCCTACTGGAACTTCTAGTTTACTATATGCCTTTTTTGCTTCTTTTATGGCTTCTTTCATAAATTTTTCTTCTCGTTTCATATTTGTACTCCTTATTTTATATTACATATTATATCAGAATTTATATATTTTTCAAATTTGTATGGTAATCATTTAAAATTTTTTAACGTGGGGTGCCTACTTTTGCTTGTTCTTCTTTAGGCTCTAGTACTATTGAATATTATTTTGTTTGATTGAAATGAGATTTAGGATTTGTTAAGTTAGCCAATAGGGGATGTTCACGGGAAAAAGTTATAAGTGATTGCCATACAAATTTGCCATTTTTTACATAACATGTTATAATTATTATGTAGACTTATCGTATAAAAGATGAAAGGAGGATCTATTATGAAGATCCAGAACAGAATTTTAAGAAAAACTACTGACAACAAATATGCATATGAGAATTTGCATGGCACAATTGAACAGGGCAAACAAACCTATATTACCATCCACGAGGCAAGTCTAAAACTAGGGACAACACCTGCCGACAGGACAATCGACTACTATGAAAAACAGCTTTTAAATCCTGTCAAAGATGGGCATGAAAAGCTTGGATACCACTTTATGGTGTCTGATAATGAAGTTGTGCAGTTTATCTCAACAAAGTTCAGAACTGCACATGCTGGATGCTTTGATGGCAATTCTTCAATCGCAATCCAGCGGGTTGTAAATTGTAATGTCGATTTTGCAAAAGCAATTTACAATCAGGCTAAGCTGGCGGCTACATTGATGGTAAAATTTGGTATGCCTCTTAACCACATTGTGCCTCGGTCATATTGGGAAACAACACGCAGTGATAGCCCTACAAGGCTCAATGCACTTCCACCAACAGAGGCTAACATCAAGGAGCATCCCGATAAAGTTTGTCACATTCCTGGCAATATGACCTGGCTGGAGTTTTTAGACAATGTGCAATTCTGCTATAACGTTGACGACATCTTCGATATCAATGAAATTCTGTAAATCTTTTAAAAGGAGCCCCATCTCTCTTGTGGCTCCTTCCTTATCTTTTAATCTAACTAAAATGAATTCCATCAATACAATTGTCATAAATGAATTGTTTGATTGTAGAATTATCATTTGAGCTATAGAATTCAGATAGCAAAATAGTAAACTCATGTAGATGATTATCAGATATTTTTATAATTCCATTACCATTTTCAATCATAATTTTATTAGCACAAATAGTACTTGTCCTTTTGTTTCCATCCCAAAACAGTTGACTTCTCATCCCATATAACATATATTCAATAGCTCTTTCAGTAGTATTTTCTATTTTTAATATTTGCTCTATTTCATTTTTTACACATTCCTCATTTGGAATTTCTGGAATATAATCTGTACCAGTTATTTGAACATTTCCATTTCTCAATTTTCCCCAAGATAAACTTTCATTTCTTGCTACAAATTCATTTACTTTGCAAATAAAATCTAAGTCAAATTTATCTTGAATATTATTTATAACATATTTCCAAGCATCTCTTAAATTTAATATACATTGTATTTCATCTACTTTTAAATTAGGAACATTTACTCCATCTAAAATTGTTTTAGTATCTGGAAAAGTTATATTCAATCCTTCCATTCTAGCATTTGCATATATGTTATTGACTAGGTTACTTTTGGCTAAAAATATATTCTGTTCAAGAGTTAATTCATACTTATTTTGCATATTTTTTATCCTTTCTTATTTTATATAATAATACTAGGAGCCACTTCTAGTGACCCCTTTTATATAATATATATTATAAAGTTTTAGAAAATGTCCCAGAAGTAAACGTCCCTTTTGGGACAAACGTCCCTATTGGGTCACTGTTACATCTGCAGTTTTCTCTAATCTGTCCTCTGTGCTAATATGTGTTTCTTGGTATCTTTTCATACCAGTACCTGCTGGAATTAATTTACCTATAATAACATTTTCTTTTAGTCCTACTAAGTCATCTACTTTTCCTTTAATTGCTGCTTCTGTTAATACTCTTGTTGTTTCTTGGAATGATGCTGCTGATAGGAAGCTGTCTGTTGCAAGTGATGCTTTTGTTATTCCTAATAATATTCTCTTTCCTGTTGCTGGTCGTTTTCCATTTGCTATTGCTTCTTTGTTTTTGTCTTCAAAGTCATACATATCTACTAATAATCCAGGGAACATATCTGTGTCTCCATTATCTTCAACCCTTACTTTCTTAAGCATTTGTCTACCAATAACTTCAACGTGTTTATCATTAATGTCAACACCTTGGTTTCTGTATACTTTTTGTACTTCTGATGTTAAGTACTCATAAACTCCTTCTGGTCCTTTTAATGCTAGAATTTCTGATGGATTTATTGAACCTTCTATTAGTGGTTCTGCTACTTCTACCATATCTCCATCTTTTACTTTTATTTTAGAACCAAATGGTATTGTATAAGTTTTAGAATCGTCTTTTGATGTAACAATAATTTCTTTTTTCTTCTTTGTCTCTTTTATCTTAACTTTTCCTGCTATTTCAGAAATAATTGCGACTCCTTTAGGTTTTCTAGCTTCAAATAGTTCTTCAACTCTAGGAAGACCTTGTGTAATATCTGCAACACCAGCAACACCACCAGAGTGAATTGTTCTCATTGTAAGCTGTGTTCCAGGTTCACCAATTGATTGAGCAGCTATAATTCCTACTGACTCTCCTATTGATACTAAGTCTCTTCTTGCTAATCCCATACCATAACATTTTTGACATACACCATGTTTTGATTTACAAGCTAGAACTGAACGTACTTCTAGTTTTTCTATTCCAGCTACAACAATTCGGTCTGCTATCTCTTCTGTTATCATTGTATTTGTATCTACAATTAATTCTTTTGTCTCTGGATTATATACATCTTGAGTTGTATATCTTCCTACAAGTCTTTCTTGCATTTTTTCAATTACTTGATTTCCATCTTTAATGTCATAAACTACTAGACCTTCTTCTGTTCCACAATCATGTTCTCTTACAATAATATCTTGTGATACATCAACTAGTCTTCTTGTTAAGTATCCTGAATCGGCTGTTCTTAAAGCTGTATCTGAAAGACCTTTACGAGCACCATGTGCAGAAATGAAGTACTCTAACGCATCTAGTCCTTCTGCAAATGATGATTTAATAGGAATTTCAACTGCTTTACCTGTTGTACTTGCCATAAGTCCACGTATACCTGCAATTTGTCTTAACTGGTTCATATTACCTCTGGCTCCAGATTTAACCATCATATAAATTGGGTTTAAGTCATCAAAGTTTTCTTCCATAGCTGTACTTATTTTCTTTGTTGCATCTTCCCAAACTTTAATTACTGCGTTATATCTTTCACTATCTGTAATTAAACCTCTTGCATATTGTTTTCTGATTGTTTCAATTTGTTTATCTGCCTCTTCAAGTAATCCTTTTTTAGCATCAGGCACTTTTACATCACTCATTGAGAATGTAATACCTGCAAGTGTAGAATATTTAAATCCAAGTGCTTTTACATAGTCTATTACTTCTGCTGATTCTACTACACCATGTACTCTAATTACTCTTTCTATTATTTGTCCCATTGATTTTTTCATAACAGGAAAATCAATTTCGTATTGGAATGGGTCTTCGTTTCTATCTATAAATCCTAAATCTTGTGGAATTCCTTGATTAAATATAATCCTTCCAACACTTGTTTCTATTTTTTCAGATTTTATTTCTCCGTCTACTTCCTTAGTTATTCTAACAAATATTTTTGCATGAATTCCTACTTCGTTATTTTCAAAAGCCATAATTGCTTCTTCTGGGTCTTTAAAGTATTTTCCTTCACCTTTTTCTCCATCTAGTGTCATTGTTAGATAATAACTTCCTAAAATCATATCTAGTCTAGGTACTGCAACTGGTTTACCATCTTGTGGTTTTAATAAGTTGTTTGTTGCAAGCATTAAATATCTTGATTCTGCTTGTGCTTCTGGTGATAAAGGTAAATGTACAGCCATTTGGTCTCCATCGAAGTCAGCGTTAAATGCTTCACAAACTAATGGGTGAAGTTTTATTGCTCTACCTTCTACTAATACTGGTTCAAATGCTTGAATTCCAAGTCTATGTAATGTTGGTGCACGGTTTAACATTACAGGATGGTCTTTAATAACATCTTCTAATATTCCCCATACTTCTGGTTTTAGTCTTTCTACCATTCTTTTTGCATTTTTTATATTTTGAGCAATTCCTCTTCCTACTAATTCTTTCATAACAAATGGTTTGAATAATTCAACAGCCATTTCTTTTGGAAGTCCACATTGATAAATGTTAAGTTCTGGTCCAACAACTATAACTGAACGTCCAGAATAGTCAACTCTCTTTCCTAGTAAGTTTTGACGGAATCTTCCTTGTTTTCCTTTAAGCATATCTGATAATGATTTTAAAGGTCTGTTTCCAGCACCTGTTACAGGTCTTCCTCTTCTACTATTATCGATTAAAGCATCTACAGATTCTTGTAGCATTCTCTTTTCATTTCTAACAATTATTTCTGGTGCTCCTAATTCTAATAGTCTTTTTAGTCTGTTATTTCTATTAATAACTCTTCTATATAAATCATTTAAGTCAGATGTTGCAAATCTACCACCATCTAATTGAACCATTGGTCTTAATTCTGGTGGAATTACTGGTATAACTGACATAACCATCCATTCAGGTCTTGTATTAGAATATCTAAATGAATCAACTGTGTCTAGTCTTTTTACTAGCTTACTTTTCTTTTGTTCACTAGCATTTTCTAATTCTTTTCTAATTTCTTCTGATAATTTATCTAGGTCAACTTTTTCTAATAATTCTTTTAAAGCTTCTGCACCCATTCTAGCTTTAAATGAACCTTTTCCAAATTTTTCTTCTGCTTCATGATATTCTTTTTCTGTTAAAACTTGGCAGTTCATTAAATCTGTTGTACCTTTGTCTACTACAACGTAAGATGCAAAGTATACAACTTTTTCTAAGTTTCTTGGTGAAATGTCTAGCATTAAAGCTATTCTACTTGGTATCCCTTTAAAATACCATATATGTGCAACAGGTGCTGCAAGTTCGATATGTCCCATTCTTTCACGTCTTACTTTTGATTTAGTAACTTCTACACCGCATCTGTCACATACTATTCCTTTATATCTAACTCTTTTATATTTACCACAATGACATTCCCAGTCCTTTGTTGGTCCAAATATTCTTTCACAGAATAAACCATCTTTTTCTGGTTTTAAAGTTCTGTAATTGATTGTCTCAGGTTTTTTTACTTCACCTTTTGACCATTCTCTTATTTTCTCATCTGATGCAATTCCGATTTTTATTTTATTAAAAATATCTAATTCGTCCACGTTTATCCCCCTTACTCAATAATATCTTCGTCATTATCTAAATTGTCAATAGCTAAATCGCTATCAAAAATTGAATCATCGCCTTCTTCATCTAGTTCCTCAAATAATTCATCACTATCTTCTTCTACTTCTTCATCTAGTAAAACATCTTCTTCTATTTCTTCACTGTATCCTTCTGATAGTTCTTCTTCTGAAACTACTTCATCTTCTGATAAATATTTTTTATCTTTTTCTGGGTCATATTCAATTCCATCTTCTATATTTTCTTTTAATTCTAGTTCTTCGTTATTTTCAGAGTATAGACGAACATCTAATCCTAAAGATTGTAATTCTTTTACAAGAACTTTAAAGCTTTCTGGAACTCCTGGTTCAGGAATATTTTCACCCTTAACAATTGCTTCATAAGTTTTAACTCTTCCTACAACATCATCAGATTTAACTGTTAACATTTCTTGTAGTGTGTATGCTGCACCATAAGCTTCTAGTGCCCAAACTTCCATTTCTCCAAAACGTTGTCCACCAAATTGTGCTTTTCCTCCAAGTGGTTGTTGTGTAACTAATGAGTATGGTCCAGTTGAACGAGCATGTATTTTATCATCTACTAAGTGGTGAAGTTTTAACATGTACATAACACCAACTGTAATTGGTTTATCAAATGGGTCTCCTGTTCTACCATCATATAAAATTGATTTACCATCTTCACTCATACCTGCTTGTTTTAATAATTCTTCTACATCTTCTTGTGTTGCACCATCAAAAACTGGTGTTGATACATGCCATCCTAAAGCTTTAGCAGCTCCTCCTAAATGAACTTCAAGGATTTGTCCTAAGTTCATACGTGATGGAATTCCAAGTGGGTTAAGTAAAATATCTATTGGTGTACCATCTGGCATAAATGGCATATCTTCTTCAGGTAATATTCTTGAGATAACACCTTTGTTTCCATGACGTCCAGCCATTTTATCTCCAACTGATATTTTTCTTTTTGTTGCAATGTAACATCTAATAATTTGGTTAACTCCAGGTCCTAATTCATCTGAGTTATCTCTTGTAAAGATTTTAACATCTACTATTGTTCCTGCTTCTCCATGTGGTACTCTAAGTGATGTATCTCTTACTTCTCTAGCTTTTTCTCCAAATATTGCTCTTAATAATCTTTCTTCTGCTGTTAGTTCTGTTTCTCCTTTTGGAGTAACTTTACCAACTAATATATCTCCTGGTCTAACTTCTGCACCAATTCTGATAATTCCGTTTTCATCTAGGTCTTTTAATACATCATCACCAACATTTGGGATGTCTCTTGTTATTTCTTCTGGTCCAAGTTTAGTATCACGGCATTCACAATCATATTCTTCTATGTGAATTGATGTAAATACATCTTCTTTTACAAGTCTTTCATTTAATAAAATAGCATCTTCGTAGTTGAATCCTTCCCATGTTGAGAAAGCAACTACACAGTTTTTACCAAGTGACATTTCTCCATCTTTAGTTGATGGTCCATCAGCAATGGCATCTCCCTTTTTAACTATTTCTCCAACTTTTACTATTGGTCTTTGGTTTATACATGTACCACCATTTGTTCTTTTGAATTTACGTAGTTTATGTACAACTGTTTTACCATTTTTATATTTAACTGTAATTGCGTCTCCTGTTACTTTTTCAATTGTTCCATCATCTTCTGCTAGAATTAATATTCCTGAATCTTTTGCTGCTCTATATTCCATACCAGTTCCTACAATTGGTCTTTCTGTAATCATTAGTGGAACTGCTTGTCTTTGCATGTTTGAACCCATTAATGAACGTTTTGCATCATCATGTTCTAGGAATGGTATCATTGCAGCTGCAATAGAAACTAATTGTTTTGGTGAAACATCAATATATTGTACTCTATCTTTATCAACTTCAATAATTTCATTTTTAAATCTTACTCTAATTCTATCATTTATGAATTCGCCTTTATCATTCATTGGTTCTGATGCTTGAGCTATAATATAGTTATCTTCTACATCTGCACTCATATATTGTACTTCATCAGTTGCTCTATGTGTTTTTGGATCTATTTTTCTATATGGTGTTTCAATAAATCCATATTCATCAATATTTGCGAATGATGAAAGTGCTGAAATTAGCCCGATGTTTGGTCCTTCTGGTGATTCAATAGGACATAATCTACCATAGTGTGTATAGTGAACGTCTCTAACCTCGAAACCAGCTCTTTCTCTTGTAAGTCCTCCAGGTCCTAATGCTGAAATTCTTCTTTTATGTGTTAATTCTGAAAGTGGGTTAGTTTGGTCCATGAATTGTGAAAGTTGTGAGCTTCCAAAGAATTCTCTTATAGATGATGTAATTGGCTTTGTGTTAATTAATGTTTGTGGAGTTACAACATCTAAGTCTTGAACTGTCATTCTTTCTCTTACTACTCTTTCAAGTCTTGTTAAACCAATTCTAAATTGATTTTGTAATAATTCTCCAACACATCTTATTCTACGGTTTGATAAGTGGTCTATGTCATCTACATTTCCTATACCATTTGATAAGTTAAGTAAATAGCTTACAGAAGCTATCATGTCTTCTGTTGTAATGTGTTTTGGTATTAATTCATCTATTCTTTGTTCTATTACTTTTTCTAATTCTTTTTTGTCTGTATTTTTTATTATATCTTGTAATACTTCATAATTTACATTTTCTTTTATATTAAGTGAACTTAAGTCTACTGTTGGTAAAACTGCATGGATGTCTACTGTACCATTACCTATAACTTTAACTGTTTTTTCTCCAACAATTATATCTACTATATTAATTCCTGAATTTTTAATATTTTTAGCAATTTCTTCTGTTATAATTTCTCCTGCTTGTACAAGTACTTCTCCTGTTTCATTATCTACTATATCTTTAGCTGATATTCTTCCTGTTATTCTTGTTGCTAAATTTAATTTTTGGTCAAATTTATATCTACCTACTTTTGCTAAATCATATCTTCTATTATCATAGAATAATCCGTCAAACAAACTTCTTGCTGCTTCAACAGTTGGTAATTCACCTGGTCTTAATTTTTTGTATATTTCAATTAAAGCATCTTCTTGAGTTTTTATTGTATCTTTTGATATTGTTGCATTAATTAATTCTTCATCTCCAAATAATTCTCTTATTTGGTCATCTGTAACAATTCCTATTGCTCTTAATAATGTCGTTACTGGAACTTTTCTTGTTCTATCAACACGTACATAGAAAATATCACTTCCATCTGTTTCATATTCAAGCCATGCTCCTCTTAGTGGCATAACTGTTGATGTATAAGTTCTTTTTCCTGTTTTTGTGTCAAATTCTTCTGCATAATAACATCCTGGTGAACGAACTAATTGGCTTACAACAACTCTTTCTGCTCCATTTATAATAAATGTTCCACTATCTGTCATAAGTGGAAAATCGCCTAAATAAATTTCTTGTTCTTTGATTTCCCCTGTTTCACGGTTAATTAAACGAACTTTAACATGTAGTCTTGTTGCGTAAGTTGTGTCTCTTTCTTTAGCGTCTTCAATTGAGTATTTTGTTTTGTCTTCCATAAAGTAATCAAAAAATTCAAGAACTAGATTTCCAGAATAATCTTCAATTGGTGATATATCTTTTAATACCTCTCCTAATCCTTCTTTTACAAACCATTCATAAGAATCTTTTTGTACTTTGATTAAGTTTGGCATTTCGATAAAATCTCCAACTTTTGCGAAATCTTTTCTTGAAGCCTTTTCGTATTGAATATCTTTGATTTTCAAAAAAATCACTCCTTATAAAAAATTGAAGCAGTTTGGATAATTCTAGGGATATGCTTGTTATAGCATTTTAGAATTAAAGTATATTGATTTTAAGAAAAGTCCTTCTTAGAATATAATTACTTTTTTAAATTCTTTACTTTGCCTGCTTTTCAAAGCAAATCAGTTAAAATTTGGTTATATTTAATTCCTCTTTTCTTAAATTTTAAACATTTGTTATATTGAATTAAAAATTTGCATAAATTCAAGTTATATAATACCATATTTTTCCTACAGAAGTCAAGTTTTTTTGAAAATTTGTCCCAAAAGGGACGTTTACTTCTGGGACATTGACAATTTAATTATTATATAATAAAATGCAACTATTAAAATTTAAAGAGGAGAAAACTTATGAAAAAATTGAAAGAACTTATTACAAACTTTATTCAAGGCTTCTGTATGGCACTAGCAGATAGTGTGCCTGGTGTATCTGGAGGAACAATTGCATTTTTATTAGGATTTTATGATAAATTTATTAGTTCACTAGATAATATATTTAGAGGAAATTGGGATGAGAAGAAAACTGCCTTAAAATTCCTTATTAAATTAGGAATTGGTTGGGTTATTGGTTTCTGCATAGCTGCTACATTACTTTCTAATTTATTTAATACAAAAATATATGCTATGAGTTCATTATTTATTGGTTTTATAATTTTTGCTATTCCTATAGTTATTTATGAAGAAAAAGATGTTTTAAAGAAAAATTACAAGAGTATTATTTTTGTCTTATTGGGAATTACTCTTGTTGTAGGAATAACATTACTAACTTCTTCTAATAACAACACTGATTTAACTAGCCTAAACTTTGGAAAAATTTTATATGTATTTATTGCAGCTGCAATTGCAATTTCTGCTATGGTTCTTCCAGGAATATCTGGTTCAACATTTCTATTAGTTTTTGGAATTTATATGCCAATTATGACTGCCATTAAAGAATTTCTACATTTAAATTTTTCATATTTACCTATACTTATAGTATTTGGATTAGGCGTAGTTACAGGTATTGTTACATTTGTAAGATTAATAAAAAAATGTTTATCAAATTATAGGGCACAAACAATTTATACTATTATAGGTATGATGATTGGTTCTTTATATTCTATTGTAAATGGACCTACTACATTATCAGAGCCACAAGAAGCTATGACTTTTAGTACCTTTAGTATTGGATTTTTTATTTTAGGTATTGCAATTTTAGTTATACTTCAAGGATTAAAATTTATTATGGATAAAGAAGAAATAGAGAAGTCTAACTAACTTCTCTATTTTTTTCTTGTTCATCTTTTATTTTATTTCTGCTATTTACAAAATCATTAACAATAGTTTTTATAACAACTGCAATTGGAACTGCTAAGAACATTCCTAATACTCCAAAGTAAGCTCCTCCTATAGTAATTGCAAATAAAACAAGTAATGGACTAATTTCTAAAGAAGAACCTATTATTTTAGGATTTATTATATTTGCATCTATTTGTTGTAATATAATAACAACAATTGCCATAGCAACAGCTTTTCCAAATCCACCTGTAATAAATGTAATAAAAATACCAAGCCCTACTGCAATAATAGCTCCAACATAAGGTATCATATTAAATAATCCTATCATAAATCCAATAAGTGGTGCATATTTCACTTTTAGAATTAGCATTGCTATTGTAGTTAATATTCCAACAATAACAGCATCTAGTAATTGACTAGAAACAAATGTAAAAAATACTTCGTTTGCTTTCATAAAATACTTATCAATAGTTTCATAAGTTGTCTTATTAAATAATGCTCTTGTTAATCTCCTTAAGAAGTTAACTATTCTTCCTCTTTGTAATAAAATATATACTGACACAACTAATGAAACAAATACATCAAATATTCCTAAAAATACATTTATAACATTTTTAGCATACTCAATTATCTTTTCATTATTTGTAGTTAAAAATTGCTTAATATCAAAATTTTGTAACTCTGATATTTTATCATTTATCATATCACTCTTTAAAAATGAATCTTCTGGTAGTTCTTTAAATTTATTTATTACTGTTTCATAGTATCCTGGAATATTTCCAAATAATTCTACTACACTATCTTTCAAGATTGGGAATATACAATTAATTACTATAATTATAATAAGTAATGCTAAAATATATGTAGTAACTACTGATAATCCTCTTACTCTTTTTTGTATAAATTTAAATCTTGATTTCTTATATAAATTTTCTATTTTTCTACATGGTATTAATAATATATAAGATATTAATAATCCTATAAAAAATGGTTTTAAAATTCTAAAAAAAGTCATTAAACCTTGTTGTACATTTTCAAAGTTATCTAGAACTTTGTATACAATTACAACGACTATGGCTATTAATAACCACGAAATTCTTTTTTTCCAACCTTGTTTGATTTCTTCCATAATTTTCTCCTCACTTTTATAACTTAATTTCTAATCCAACTGGGCAATGGTCACTTCCCATTATTTCTGGATAAATCATCGCTTCATTGATATTTTTTTCTATATCTTTTGATACTATAAAATAGTCTATTCTCCATCCTATATTCTTTTCTCTTGCTCTTCCCATATAAGACCACCAACTATATACGTCTTGTTTATCAGGATATAAGTATCTATATGTATCTGTAAATCCTGCATTTAGGAGTTCTGTCATTTTGTTTCTTTCTTCATCTGTAAATCCTGCATTTCCTCTATTTGCTTTTGAATTTTTTAAGTCTATTTCTTTATGTGCTACATTTAGGTCTCCACACATAATTACTGGTTTTGTTTTACTTAGTTTTGATAGATATTTTCTGATTTCATCTTCCCAAATTTGCCTATATCCTAATCTTTCAAGTCCTCTTTTTGCATTTGGTGTATAAATATCTACCATAAAAAATTTATCAAATTCTAGTGTGATTACTCTTCCTTCTTTGTCATGTTCCTCTATTCCAATACCATAAGTTACATTTATAGGCTCTTGTTTTGTAAAAATAGCTGTTCCTGAATATCCTTTCTTTTCTGCACTATTCCAGTAACTTGTATATCCTTCAAATTCTAGTTCTATTTGTTCTGGTTGGCATTTTGTTTCTTGTATACAGAATATATCTGCGTCTACTTCTTTAAAAAAGTCTATAAATCCTTTGTTTATACATGCTCTGATTCCATTTACATTCCAAGATATTAGTTTCATATTATACTTTATCCTTTCTATTGTTATATTTTACTATAATTTGCTGGATTTGTCAAAAATGTTATGGAAATTGCTTAAAATCTTTACACGTAGAGTGCCTACTTCTCCTTGTTCCTCTTTAGGTTCCAATCCTATTGGAACCTGAAGAGGAACAAGGAGAAGTAGGCACTCTACGTGTAAAGATTTTAAGCAATTTACTAGAAAGATGAAAGAATTTAAGTTTCATATAATGCCATACAAAAAAGAAATTCCAATTAATTTTGGAATCTCTATATTTTATTATTTAATTATTTATAACGCTAACTGGTAAATATCTAACTCCCCAAGCTAAAGCCTCTGCATGAGAATTAACATATATATCAATCTTATTTCCGCTTATTGCTCCACCTCTATCTTCAACTACATAAGTGTGACCATTAATGTTTAGTTTTGTTCCATAAGCAAATTTTGATGATGCTGCAACAGTTCTTCCAGCTACCGCCTTTGTTCCCATTGCTGTAACTCCATTTGTCTTTCCGCAACATTTTACACAAGGACAATATGCTGTAACTTTATAAGTTTGTGTTACTGGCTTACTTGATGTCTCTGTTGTAGCTCTTGTTGTACTATTTGATCTTGATGTAACATTTTTAGTTACTTGTACTATCTTGTCTACTGGTTCTTTAATAATTGTTTCTGATAATTGTATTTTTTCGATTTCTATATTGTTTTGATATTTTACTTTATAAATAACTTCTTTTAAACCGTTTTTACCTTTTTGTATTACTTTGCTTGTATTGTCGCTAGTTGTATTTGTTGCATTTTTAGTAATTGTTTCATAAGGTATTTCTACGTTTTGTTTTACAATTTTTTCTGTAATAGGTGCATAACTATTTAATAATTCTTCTAATGTTGTTTGAACACCTTCTTCTGAAATAGTTGCAATTTGTATTTCTGTATAAGATTTGTCAACAATTTTAATAATTGTTCCAGATTCTACTTCTTCTTTTAATTCTGGTATTGTTTTTTGATTTTCACCTAAAATTATACTATTTTCATCTAATATTTCTTCAACTGTAGATTTTGCTGTTAATACAGTTAATTCATATCCATTTTGTAAAATTACTTTAACATCTTTTACATTTGTATTAACTGCCATAACGCCTATTCCTGAAAGCAATATTAATATAATGCTAACACTTATGATTTTTATCATAGAAATAGAAGCTTTTTCTTCTCTTTTCATAAATTTAATACCTCCTTTTGGCATCAATTGTAATTATACTATATTATAAAAAGTTTGTCAAATTTATCCAATCTAGAGTAGCAAGTCCTATATAATATACTATTCTGAAAGTACTGAAAATAGCACAAAAATTTTTAAAATCTTTACCTAAAATTCACTACTTTACCGTTAATAATTCCATGTTATATAATATATTTGAAATTTTGTAAAAAGAGATTATCTACAAATTTTTTTTATTTTTTCTATTTCCTTTTCTGATACTTTTGTTATCTCTGATATTATATTTATAGGGATCTTTTTTATTAACATATTCTTTATTATATTCTGTTTTTCTTTTTTGCTTCTTTTCTTGCTTTCTTAACTCCAATGTCAATATACATCTGATTTTCTTTTCTTATCATTTCTATTACTGCTAACATTTCTTCATCTTCTCCCT
>CAOJQV010000028.1 GCA_948441945.1 uncultured Clostridium sp.
TGATAGCATGTCATAACATATAGGGGGTTAGGACTTGTGGCAAAGCCAAAGTCCTTAAATAGAAAAGTTCTCAAAGAAAGTATATATTGCAATAGATATTAAATTTTAATATAATAGTAGTTAAATAGATGTTAATTATAAGGAGCGATTAATTTGAATAATAAGAAATATGATTTAATAGAGCCTAATAAATATGGAAGACGTTTAACTATGAGATTTAAACAATATGAATATACTGAACCAATAGAGTCTACTAACTGGGTAATAAAGAAAAATGGTTGTGCTCCTACTTCATTAGCTACTGTTTTAGCAAGTTTAGGATATAATGAAGATCCAATTTCCATTTCTAAAAAAATGTTGTTTAATGAGTATGGTTTTTTATCAGATGGTTATTTTGAAGGAATTAATGGAGTATCAATTATATATTGTTTAAACAAATTAATAGAAGAAAAAATGGACATAGAATATAAAATAATGAAAGTCAATTACGATTATCCAGAATTGATGAAGCAAATTATAATAGATATGATAAAAAATGGCTATATGGCAATAATTGGAGTTGGACCACAACCTAATATATTTGCTCAAGAAGGACACTATATTGTTATAACAAGTTTGAATAAAGAAAACAATGAATTTTATATAGCAAACTCTTATCATGAAGGGGATAATCAAATTGATATAACATTTTCATATGAGAAAATTATAAAAGAAATTTATAGAGATAATTTTGACTTTTTAATGATAAGAAAAAAAGCCTAAGATATTTTACAAGTTGTAGATAACTACGCCAACGGCACAAATAAAGGGAAACCGACTAGGTTTCCCTCTTTTTAATTTTATTTCAAATTATTAATTTTATAAAGCAATATTTCCACCTAGAAACATATCTAGCATACCACCAGAAACACCATTAACAACTTCATATAATTTAGAACCTTGGAATTTTTCAAATACTTCCATCATATCTTCCTCTGTCATCTCATCTTGTGTTACAACATTACTTCCATCAACAGTATCAATTACTGTATCAAACTTGCTAGTTGCATCAATATCTAATACAATTGTTCCAAATTCTGAAATATTCATTTCTATATTGCAAGAAGCTGAATTGTCATCTTTTTTAGTAATTTTCATTTTTCCAGTAACTTCTATTTCCTCTACATTAACTTTAAAATCATAATTGTTTTCATCATTTTGTGTTACTTCAACAGTTGCAATTACTTCTCCATCTTCTTCTAGCTCAACTTCGGCTTTTACAACATTTTGTAAAATTCCTGTTGTATATATAGAAACTTTAATATAATCTTCTTCATATAGACCTTTTTCATTTTCTAATTCTTCAATAAATTGTTCTAAAGTGTCTCTTACTTCTTCTTTATCTTCATAACAATTTATAAATTCTTCATTATTTTTCAAATTGTTACAAACTACTAATAATTCATTTATTAGTTGATCCATAGTCATTGAAATTGTATTTTTTGTTGCATTTACTTTTTTATTATTTACTGTTATTTCTTTTTTCTCACTGCTACAATATTCTTCTTTTATAATTCCTTTAATTTCATTTTCAATAATGTCATAAGACTTACTTAAATTATTTTGTTGTTCCTTTGTATACATATTATCAAAAATTTCATTTAAGCTTTCAAAAGTACCTTCTTCTAATTCTCCAGCATCTATGTATTTATCAAAAAAGTCTTTTAATCCAACATACATTATTTTATTTTTTGCATCCATAGAAGCTTCAACATTTAAGAAGTTCTCACTTTCATAAGTTGAGTTTAATTTTACATTTACAATTCTTTGGTCTTTGTCAATTTGTGTATTTAATTCAATTTTTAAAGCATTTATTAAGTCAACTATTGTTTGCATATCTTCATCATTGTTAATAGGATTAACTTGAACATCTAATCCCATTGTAGCATCTAATGTTTTGTAATCTTCTTTTGCAAGTGATTGTTGGTAAGAGTCTATAGTTTTTCCAATAACTCTTTTGAATGTTGCATCTGTTTTTGTGTATACCATACTATAATATACTACACCACATATTAGTGCTATTGCTATTATTGCCAATATTATAATGGCAACAAGCCCTTTCTTTTTTGTTTTTTGTTTTACTTCTTCTTCCATTTTATTTCCCCTTTCTTTTTTATAACATTATAATATACTAAAAGAAAAATTTTTTCAATACAAATTTTAATTTTTGTAACTTTTCTGTTATTATTTATTTGTTTATGTTATAATTGTAAAAGATGGAGCGTGAACTATGGAAAACTTTTTTATTATATTAATGATGAAACTATTAAATTTTGTTTTAAAAATATTTCATAAACATGGTGGAAATATTTTAGGAAGAATTGCATTTGACTTAAACCCAAAAATCTTTCAATATTTTAAAGTAAATTGTCCAGTAATTGCTGTCTCTGCAACTAATGGAAAAACAATGACAAATAATTGTATAGGATATACCTTAAAAAAGGCTGGATTTAAAGTTGTAAGTAATATAGAAGGTAACAATATGGAAACTGGTATACTTTCTACTATTTTAAAAAATTGTACATTAACAGGAAAAATCAAAGCTGATTTTTTAGTATTTGAAGTAGATGAAAGTTATATCCCTGTTGTTTTTAAAGATTTCAGGCTAGATACTTTAGTAATTTTGAACTTTTTCCGTGACCAATTAGATAGAAATGGAGAAGTTGAATCTTTAATCTTAAGAATTAATGAATTTCTAAAAACCTATAATGGAAATTTAGTATTAAATAATGATGACCCTAATGTTGCAAGACTTGCAAAGGCTAACTCTGAAAATAAAAATATTTATTATTTTAGTGTAGAAAAATATGAATTTGCAACTGAAACAATGAGTGAGGCTGGCGAAGGTAAATTTTGTCCGTTTTGCAAAACAAAATTAGAATATGAATATTATCAATATTCACATGTTGGAGATTTCAAGTGTCCTAATTGTGATTTTGGAAATAATGATATATACAAATTAGCAACAAATGTTAATCTAAAAGATAGAAAGTTTGACGTGGAAGATGTTACTTATTCGATTAAAGGTAATAGTATTTATTTAATTTATAATTACACAGCTACACTAGCTGTTTGTAGCTTATATAATATTTCAAGTGATGTTATAAAGGATTCATTTTCTTCGTTTTCTTTAAACAATGGTCGCTTAGAAGAATTAGAAATTAAAGGCATTCCTACTATTATCAATTTAGCCAAAAACCCTACTGGAAGTAATGTTAGCTTACGTATATTAAATGAAGATGATGATGAAAAAGAGCTATTGTTTGTGTTAAATGATAACATAGCTGATGGCTTTGATGTTTCTTGGATATGGGATATAAATTTTGATAGTTTAAATAATGTATCTAGAATTATTACTTCTGGTAAAAGAGCTTATGATATAGCTATCAGAATTAAAGCAAGTGGTTTTCCTGCCCAAAAAATTGAGCCTTATATAGATTTAAAAGAAGCTGTCTTAAATCTATATAAAACAGATATTAAAAAATATGTAATTGCAAATTATACTTCTTTGCAACCAACAAGACGCGAATTAAAACAATTTGGAGGTTTACTAAAAAAATGAAAGAAATAAAAATTTTATACTTATATCCTGATATGTTAGAGCTTTATGGTGATTATGGAAATATACAAGTTTTAAAATATAGAATTGAGTCAAGAGGGTTTTCTGCTATAATTGATAGATATTCTATTGGAGATGATGCTCCTGACTTCTGCAGTTATGATATTGTATTTGCAGGTGGTGGAGCTGATAATGAACAAAGTATTTTAGCAGAAGATTTAATCAAATATAAAGATAATATTAAAGAAGCTATTCAAAATGGTGTATTTTTTCTACTTATTTGTGGCGCTTATCAATTATTTGGTAAATATTATAAAGATGTGGATGGAAATATTATTCCTGGTCTAGAAATTTTTGATTATTATACTGAAGCTAATCCAGATAGAAAAAAAAGATGTATTGGAAATATTGTTGTTGAGGCTGAATTAGAGAATTTTAAAACTAAGGTTATTGGTTTTGAAAATCATGGTGGACAAACCTTTGATATTAGTAATCCTTTTGGCAAAGTTTTATTTGGAAATGGAAATAAATTTGGTGATTTAGAAGAAGGTTTTTTTGAAAAAAATGTTATTGCAACTTATTTACATGGTCCTCTTCTTTCTAAAAATCCAGAACTTGCGGATTATATTATTGAATATTGCTTAGATAGAAAATATGATGAGGCTGTTGTTCTGGAGCCTTTAAATGATGATTTTGAAAATTTATGTAGAGAACAATTGCTAGAACGTTTTTTACCTAATACAAACTAGAAAAAAATTTACTATAATAAAAACTAAACTCTTATTATTAAACTTTTAATCTAATAATAAGAGTTTTTTATTTCTTTTGTTCTTTCAAATTATAACCTCAACATTTTCCAATTCAATAACAGCCAATTTATTAATCTTATAATTCTTTGCAAGCATTAATACTAAAAAACCATCTAACAAAAATGAATTTCTATCTAAAACAATTGGTTTTTTTATTTTATTATACTTTAAATAATATCTTTCTAGACTATGATATCTTTTTCCTTTATAATTTTCATCTAAAGTGACACATGTAATAATATCAGTTATTTCTTTCTCTGTAATCCAATCTTTTGGTATTTGATATTGTTGATCACTTTTTATACTTCCTTGATACTGTCTTAATGCTCTTAAATACTTTCCTTTTAATCCACTTTCTTCAGCCTCTAATAAAGCCATATACTGGTAATATGTCATATTCTCTTTTTTTCTATTACAAGATTTACAAGCTGGAAATAGATTATTGGTAATAGTTGGCCCTCCAAAATTAATAGGAAACTTGTGGTCAATAGTTACTTGTTCTTTGGTAATTTTTTGGTTACAATAGTAACACTTTTCTTTTCCTCTCATTTTGTATGAAAGTTCAATCATAAGTCGTTCAAAATTAACTTGCCGTGTTATTTTTAAAACACCATCTTCAATAAACGCTACTTTACCTTTCCTTTCATTTTTAAATGAAAATTCTTTTGGTAATTCAATATTCATTATGTTTACCTCCTATATATTTTTGTTTATTATATAGGATAATTAAAAAAATAGCAAATGCATTTGCTATTTTTTTAAATTTATTTCATTATTGTTTAGACTAAATTTAAAATATTTTTATCTATACTTTTCCTCTTTTATTACATTTCCAGTTTTTAATGTCTCTTGCACATTTAAAATTCTTTGATTTGAAGAACCTCTAAACTGTAATTTCAAATCTTTCTTTTCTTCCTCAAATTTACCATCTACTACAACATCAATATATTTTAATAATTCTCTTGTAGTCTCACTATTTTTTGCCATCTTCCCCATTATATCTTTTTCAAAATCAAAACCAGTATAGCACCAAATATTTTTATCAGGATATTTCTCTTTAACCTTTTTTACAAGTGGTAACAACCCCTCTTGATTTTTTGGTTCTAGTGGTTCTCCACCTAATAATGACAAACCTTCAATATAATCATGATTCATGTAATCCATCACTTGCTTTTCTTCTTTTTCAGTAAACTTATTTCCATAATTAAAATCCCATGCACACTCATTAAAGCATCCTTTACAATGATGATTACATCCACTTACAAATACAGAAACTCTAACTCCTTCTCCATTTGCAACATCTATTTTCTTTATATCTGCATAATTCATAGTTTTATCCTGAGGGAAAAGGGGACGTTCCTTAAATCCCTGGAAAACGGGAATAAGGGACACTCCTTCAAATATTAAATTAAATATATTTTACATTGAAAGGAGTGTCCCTTATTCCCGTTTTCCAGGGATTTAAGGAACGTCCCCTTTTCCCTTTTCCTTTCTTACATATGTAATACTCTTTGTTTTATTTCTTTTGTTTTTCCTGCATTCCAGAAATTTTCTCCTAAGTATCCACAAGTACGTCTAACTACATTCATTTTTGAATGGTCTTTGTTTCCGCAGTTTGGGCATTGCCATTCATTATCATCATTAATAATAATTTCTCCATCAAATCCACATTCTTGGCAGTAGTCAGATTTTGTGTTGAATTCTGCATATTGAATATTATCATAAATAAATTTAACTGCTGTTTCTAATGCTGATACATTTTTTTGCATATTTGGAATTTCAACATAAGATATTGCTCCTCCTGTTGATAATTTTTGAAATTCACTTTCAAATGATAATTTGTCAAATGCATCAATTTTTTCTCTAACATCTACATGATATGAATTTGTGTAATATCCTTTATCTGTTATATCTTTTATTGTTCCAAATTTTTCTTTATCAACTCTTGCAAATTTGTAACATAAACTTTCTGCTGGTGTTCCATATAATGCAAATCCTATGTTTGTTTCTTTTTTCCATTTTGCAACTGTTTCTTTCAAGTATTTCATAACTTTTAGTGCAAAGTCATGTCCTTCTGGCTCTGTATGTGATACACCTTTCATTGCTTTTGTCATTTCATATATTCCTATATATCCTAATGACATTGTTGAATATCCACCATATAATAATTTATCAATTTTTTCACCTTTTTTAAGTCTTGCAAGTGCTCCATATTGCCAGTGAATTGGGCTTATGTCTGATGTTGTTCCAAGTAATGCATAATGTCTACACATTAATGCTTCTTTACATAGTTCTAATCTTTCATCTAATAATTTCCAGAATTTTTCTTCATCTTTATCTGCAATAATCGCTATTTGTGGTAAGTTTATACTTACTACACCTTGATTAAATCTTCCTTCGAATTTATAGTTTCCTTCTTCGTCTTTCCAAGGTGATAAGAAACTTCTACATCCCATTGGGCTAAATACATTTCCTTCATAATTTTCACGCATTTTTTTAGCTGATATATAATCAGGATACATTCTTTTTGATGAACATTTTACAGCAAGTTTTGTTAAGTAGTCATATTCTCCACCTTTTAAGCAGTTATGTTCATCTAAAACATATACTAATTTTGGAAATGCTGGTGTTACATATACTCCTGCTTCGTTTTTGATTCCTTCATATCTTTGTCTTAATACTTCTTCTATAATCATCGCATTTTCTTTAATGTATGGGTCACCTTCTTGAAGGTTTAAGAATAATGTTACAAATGGAGATTGTCCATTTGTTGTCATTAAAGTATTTATTTGATATTGAATTGTTTGAACTCCTGCTTTTAATTCTTTTTTTACTCTATCATTTGCAATTTCTTCTATTATTTCTTCTGGCAATTTATCTTTATATTTTTCACTTAATTCTTTCTTGAATTTTTCATAACTCTTTCTTAGATATTTTCCTAAATGTCTTAAATCTACTGATTGTCCTCCATATTGGTTACTTGCAACAGCTGCTATTATTTGTGTTGTTACTGTACAAGCTACTTGGAAACTTTTTGGACATTCTATTAATTTTCCATTCATTACTGTTCCATTATCTAACATATCAGATATATTTATTAAACAGCAGTTAAAAATTGGTTGAACAAAATAGTCAGCATCATGGAAATGCAAAATACCATCTTGGTGTGCTTGTACTATTTTTTCTGGTAATAATAATCTATTTGTTAAATCTCTTGAAACTTCACCTGCTATATAATCTCTTTGTGTAGATGCAAGCATTGTATTTTTATTAGAATTTTCTTCTGCTAATTCTTTATTTTCGTTTCTAATTAGTCCTAAAATTGATTCATCTGTTGTATTAGCTTTTCTTACTAATGCTCTTGTATAACGATATACAATATATTTTTTTGCTAATTCATATTTTCCTTTTTCCATTAGTTGTTCTTCAATTATATCTTGAATATCCTCAACTAACATTCTTTTTTTATTTAAATCCTCTATATATTCAATAATTTCTTTAATATCTTCTTTTGTGGCTTTTTCTCTTCCTTTTACTTCTTGATTTGCTTTGTCAATAGCAATTGAAATTTTTTGTCTGTCGTAATCTACAACTCTTCCATCTCTTTTGATTATTTTCATTTTTGCATTTCCTCCCTTATTCTCTAGTTTTTTAATTCTTATGTGTTTCTCACACTTACTTTTTATGTTTTAATTATATACCAACAAATTTGTTTTTCTGTTGCAAAAGCAACAATTTTAAAAATATTTTTTTTGTAATTTTTTTACTCGCTCTGTTCTAAGCTTTGATGTTTTATTACAATTATATTACATTTTTATTGTTGCAAAAGCAACTTTTCTATGATACTATTAATACATTGAAAGGAGTTGCTATGAGTTCACATTTTGATATTGAAACATTTACAAATGATTTTTCTTGTAATTGCAAAAATGTACAGAAAAAATCATTTCGCAAAAATCAAACAATAACTACTTACATTCAAAAAAGAAATCAAATTTGTATTATTATGTCTGGAGAAGCTGACTTAGTTCGTTACGATTTAAATGGTGATAAATCTATTATTGAACATTACACTAAAAATGATATTTTTGGTGAAGCCTTTTACATTATTTCTACAAATAATGAGTTTTCTGTTGAAGCTAAAAAAAATTGTGAAATATTATTCTTCAACTATGATAATATATATCATAAATGTAAGAATAATTGCAAGTTCCATCAGACATTATCTCAAAATTTTTCAACTTTAATTTTAAATAAAATAATGGATTTAAACTCTAGATTAGAAATTCTTACAAAACGTACTATTCGTGAAAAATTATGTGGATATTTTAATATTTTATCTACTAGAAATTTGAGCAAAACTTTTTCACTTCCTTTTTCTTTAACAGATTTGGCAGATTTTTTAAGTGTTGATAGAAGTGCTATGATGCGCGAAATAAAGTGTTTGAAGGACGAGGGTTTTATTAGAAAAAATGGAAATAAAATTACATTATTATATAAATAAGGAAAAGAGGGATTTTGAGACATAGTCTCTAAATCCCTCTTTTATATTTCAAAGATGTTTTCAACTTCTTCGATTTTACATTGTTTCTCTTCTCCTGTTTTCATATCCTTTATTTTCACAATTCCTGTTTCGACTTCTTCTTCTCCTACTACTATTACATAAGGAATTTCTAATTTATCTGCATATTTCATTTTTGCTTTTAACTTTTTATCATTTAAGAAAATCTCTGTATTAATATTTTGTTCCCTTAATTTAGTAGCTATCTGAATTGGAAATGTTTTATCTTCTACCATTGGTATTATTAAAACATCTGATATTGATTTTTTATCTGCTTTTATTAAATTCATTTCATTTAGTTTATAGAATAACCTTGTTAGTCCAATTGATATTCCTACTCCTGGTAGTTTTTTATCTGTATAATATTCTGCTAAGTTTTCATATCTACCTCCTGAGCAAACACTTCCTAGTTCTCTATATTCGTTTAAAAACGTTTCATAAACTGTTCCAGTGTAATAATCCAATCCTCTTGCAATTGTTAAATCTACTTTAAAGTTTTCTTCTGGTATTTTAAACATCCTAACATATTTAAGTACTTGTGTTAATTCCTCTAAACCTTGCTTAAATGTTTCATTTTCTATATTTAATTGTTGTAAGTTTTTAAGTTTCTCGTTTGTTGTTCCTTCTATTTTTATAAAATCAATTATTTTATTTATTGAGTCTTGTTTTATGCCGATTTTTTGTAATTCTTCAATTACTGCTTGTTCTCCTATTTTTTCTATTTTATCTATAATTCTTAATATTTCAGTTGCATTTTCTTTTTGTTCTAGACTTTCAAATAATCCATTTAGAATTTTTCTATTGTTAATTCTAATTGTAAAATTATTAAATCCTAATTCTTTAAATACATTATATATAATACTTGGAAGTTCTGCATCATTTATTATGCTTAATTCTTCATCTCCAATAATGTCTATATCACATTGATAAAATTCACGAAATCTTCCTTTTTGTGTTCTTTCTCCTCTGTATACTTTTCCAATTTGGTATCTTCTAAATGGAAAACTTAAATTTCCATAGTTTTTTGCTACATATTTTGAAAGTGGTACAGTTAAATCAAATCTCATTGATATATCTGTATCTCCTTTTTCAAATCTATATATTTGTTTTTCTGTTTCTCCACCAGCTTTTGCAAGTAACACTTCTGATAGTTCTAGTATTGGTGTGTCTAGTGGCAAAAATCCAAATTTTTTATATACGTTTTCAATTTTTTGTTTCATTTGCTCAAATAATATTTGTTCGTTTGGCATTAGTTCCATAAATCCTGCCAAAGTTCTTGGTTCTGTTTTGTTACTCATCTTATCTTCCTTCTTTTATATAATTTTTACTATAAAATATCATACCTTTATACTTTTTTCAATATTTTTACCATAATTTAGTCTTCTAAGCTTTTATTATTTTAAAAATAGAGGAATAGATTCCTATCCCTCTATTTGTCGCAAGTTTAAGTTCGTTAAATTTCAATACTGAAGGAAATAATTCCTTCGGATACTGATGATACAACAACTATTGCTGCAATATCACAGAACTCTACAAGCATGTTTTTCTTTCTCAAGTCACAGCTCTGAATCTTTCTTGGACTCTTTGATAAGAAATAGCATACTTCAGATTCTAAAAGATACACTATCTCTGCTACTTTTGTCCCTTTTTTCAGGATGTCTATTCTGTCTTTATCTTCCCGTATTTTTACAAAATACCCTTTGTTATGTAAGTATTCTGTAGCACATGTCGTTGTTTCGTCAAATATTAATGTTGCCATAACTTTTTCCTCCTTGCGTTTTAGCATATCACTATTTATAAAGTTTCATAAATTTATTATACCATACATTTATGCTTTTTTCAACATTTTCACCACATTTTAGGCTTCAATTCAAGATAAATAGGCTTTTCATCTTTCAACATAGTAGCTTTCCCATGACCTGGATAAATAAAAGTATCATCAGGTAAAATCAATATTTTATTCATAATTGAATCTATAATATTATCTCTATTAGAAGTTGGCAAATCAGTTCTACCCCATGTACCTGCAAAAATAGTATCACCTGAAAATAAACATTTTTCTTTTTCACAATAAATACAAGTACTACCAGCTGTATGACCTGGAGTATGTATTATTTTAAACTCTAGTTCTCCTAAATGAATTGTATCACCATCATCAATTCTTGAATCCGCTTCTAACTCAATTTCTGGCAACCCAATATACTCAGATAAATTAATATTAACATCATTTAAACCTTCACTATCCATTCTATGAATTAAAATTTTACCGCCACAACGTGATTTTAACTCTGTAACACCACATATATGGTCTCCATGACAATGAGTTAAATATATATATTTCAAATTTCCTTTAAATACATTTTTAATTAAATCTTCTAATTTATCTACATCACCAGCAGGGTCTATTACCATTATTTCTTTACTTTCTTCATCAAATATAACATAGCAATTTGTCTTATCACCTATCCATGTTTGTATCTTTAGTTCTTTTAATATCATTTTACATCTCCTTTGAGACAGTGGGGACAGTCAGAAAATGTCTCATATTTTTGATGAATTTTGTCGAACAGATATCAAATTACATATTTCGACAAATTTATGAGACATTTTCTGACTGTCCCCACTGTCTCATCTTTTCACATCATATACACTATCTACTTTTTTCACTAGTTTTATTAATTTATTTAATTCATCTATATTTTCAATTTCAATATTCAAATCCATTATTGCAATTCTTTCCTTTGTTGTTTTTGTATTTACTCCCATTAGTTTTGCTTTTGTATCTTTTACTATATTTAGTATGTCTACTAATAGTCCTGTTCTGTCATTTGCAAAAACTTGTATTGTTACATTATAGTCTTCTTTTGCCTCTTCATACCATTTTACTTCTATCAT
Source organism: uncultured Clostridium sp. (assembly GCA_948441945.1). Taxonomy (GTDB): domain Bacteria; phylum Bacillota; class Clostridia; order TANB77; family CAG-508; genus CAG-269. The sequence goes on from CAOJQV010000028.1 coordinate 11,864, forward strand.
TCTATTTTCTTCTGATAATAAGTCTTTTACATTAACACAGTCTTTTCTGTGAACAGATACTCCTCGTCCTTTTGTAATATATCCTATAATTTCATCTCCTGGAAGTGGGTTACAACATTTTGATAATTTTACTAAACAGTTGTCTATTCCTTTTACAACAATTCCTGAATTTGATGCCTTTTGTTTTCTATTTTTTGCTTTATTTAATTCTTCTAATTTTTCTTCAATATTTTCTTCTTCATGTTCTTTTCTATATTCTTGAAGCATCCTGCTAATTACTTTACCTGATGAATTTGCTCCAAATCCAACTGCTGCATACATCTCATCTAAGTTTTTATATTTATATCTGTCTAGCATTGGTTCAATATATTGTGTTTTAAACAATTCGCTATGTGAGATTCCAATTCGTTTCATCTCTTTTTCTATAAGCTCTTTTCCTTTTTCTATGTTTTCAGTCTTTTGCTCTTTTTTGAACCAACTATTAATTTTGTTTTTTGCACTTGTGCTTTTTACAAATTTAAGCCAATCTCTACTTGGTCCTTTTGAATTATCTGATGTTATAATTTCTATAATATCTCCGCTTTTTAGTGGCGTAATAATTGGCATCATCTTACTATTAATTTTACAACCTGTCATGCGATGACCTATTTCTGCATGTATACTATAGGCAAAATCAATTGATGTTGCTCCTCTTGGTAATACTTTTATTGCTCCTTTTGGTGTAAAAACATATACTTCATCTTCAAATAATTCTGTTTTTAACGTGTCTAAAAACTCTTGTGGGTCTTGCATATCTTTTTGCCATTCTAAAGATTCTCTAAGCCATGCTAATTTGTCTTCTTCTACTTTTACTGATTGCTTTTTACCAAAATAACTTGCTTCTTTATAAGCCCAATGTGCAGCAATTCCATATTCTGCAATTCTATGCATATCATAAGTACGGATTTGTACTTCAAATGGTGTTCCTTTTTCTCCTAATAATGTTGTATGAATAGATTGATACATATTAGGTTTTGGTACTGCTATATAGTCCTTAAATCTTCCTGGCATTGGGCTGTATAGTTCATGCACTACTCCTAATGCTGAATAACAGTCTTTTACAGAACTTACTAAAATTCTTAATGCAAATAAATCATAAATTTGGTCTAGTGTTTTATTATCTCTTTTCATCTTTCTGTAAATACTATATAAATGTTTTGCTCTTCCTGTAACTTCTGCTTCTATACGTTCCTTTTTAAGTTGTATACGTATATCATCCATAATTTTTTCAATGAACTTTAATCTTTCTTCTCTTTTTTTGTTAATTCCTTCTACTAATTCATGATATTCTTCTGGATATAAATATTTAAAAGATAAATCTTCTAATTCCCATTTCATTGAATATAATCCTAAACGATTTGCAAGTGGTGCATAGATTTCCATAGTTTCTTTAGCATTTGCTATTTGTCTATCTCTTTTAAGAAATTTCAATGTTCTCATATTATGAAGTCTATCTGCAAGTTTAATTATTATTACTCTAATATCTCTACCCATTGCTAAGAACATTTTCCTATAATCTTCTGCTTGTTGTTCTTCAACTGTTGTAAATTGCATTGTTCCAAGTTTTGTAACACCTTGAACCATATCTGCAACTTCATCTCCAAAGTCTCTTCTTAAATCTTCATCTGTTGCATCTGTATCTTCTACAACATCATGCAAAAGTGCAGCACAAATAGTAGATTCATCTAGACCTATTCCTGCTAAAATATATGCTACATTTATTGGATGTATTATATATGGCTCTCCGAGAGCGTCTTTTTTGGTCTCCATGATGTTCTAATGCATAATTATATGCTTTCATTATTTGTTTACTATCTACTCTTTTTGTTATTTCTTTTTTCTTTGCTATTACATCTTGTATTGTTATCTCTTGTTTTGTTTCTTGCATTTATTTCACCTCTTATTTTATGTCTATATTTTTTATAATTTATTTTACAAATTATATAAATTATGCTATAATGCATATATATTTTAGTAACTTATAACTAGCTAAAGTTATTTAGCTCACATTATGAAAGGAGAACTCTATGCCAAATATTAAAAAATATCGGTTATATGGATTTACCTATCTAATTCTATTTCTTCTGCTTTTTGCAGGAGGAATATCCTTTCTCTTTCTTGGTGGCTTTTCAGTTATCCCAAGATGTATGATTTCAGTTGGAATGTTAGTCACAATTTTTAGCTTTTACTTTCTTTATTGGTCAATCTATTATTTTATAGAATTTGGCAAAATAAAAGGAAGTATTGAATCAACAAACATATGGATTAAAAGAACCTTCAATAAAACATGGGATTAAAAAGACTAACTAACCTTCTAGGACAAATGGCTATTTCATATAGCCATTTGTCTTTTGTCACATTTTATATTGATTTCATTACATCTTTTATATTTATCTGCAAATTATCAACTCCATTAAAACTATTAATTTCTAATGTACCTACTACGTCAATTTTATCTCCAATTTTATATTCATTTGCTAGATATCCTAAGTTGAAACCAATTGCATTTATTAAAGTATTTCCATCTTTTAATGTTAATTTAATATGTTTTCCTTCTGTTAGTGCTCTAATTGAATCTATTTTTAAGTTTTTAAATACATAAGTTGGCATCCTATTTCCTTCGCCATAAGGTTCTAATTGTTTTAAACTTTCTACTATATCTTTATTAATTTCATTTAGTCCGATTTTAGCATCAATATTGATAATTGGAATAATTTCGTCTATTTTTGAATCTTGCGCAATTTTTTCAAATTCTTTTGTGAATTTTTCTATATTATCTTTCTTTAGAGTAATCCCTATAGCCATTGCATGTCCACCAAATCTTTCTATTTCATCTTGACATTTCATTAATGCTGCATGTAAGTCAAAACCTGGTATGCTTCTTCCTGAACCTTTTGCTAATTCTTCTTCATAACATAATAAAATACTTGGTTTAAAATATAAGTCTGTAATTTTAGAAGAAACAATTCCAATTACTCCATGATGCCAATCTTCTCCTCCTACTATGATAGCACTTTTTTCATTTAATTTATTTTCTTCAATTTGTTTTATGGCATCTTCGTAAATATGTTTTTCTCTTTCTTGTCTTATTTTATTATAATCATTTAGCTTTTGTGTAAGTTCTTTTACTTGATAAATATCTTTTGATAAAAATAATTTTAATGCTTCTTCAGCATGTCCCATTCTTCCACAAGCATTAATTCTTGGTGCTACTCCAAATGATATTGTGTTTGAGTCTATATTTTTATATCCTGATGATACTATTAATGCTTTTAATCCCATATTTTTTGTTTGTTCTACTAACTTTAATCCTAATTTTGCAATAACTCTGTTTTCATCAACTAATGGTACTATATCTGAAATTGTTCCTACACATACAATATCTAAATATTTTAAATATTCTTTTTCTTCTAATTCTAATTTAATTCCGATTGCTTGTATTAGTTTAAATACCACACCTACTCCTGCTAAGTCTCTACATGGATATTGATTATCTTTTCTTTTATTGTCAACAACTGCAACTGCATTTGGTAGTTTATCTCCTACTTCATGATGGTCTGTTACAATTGTATCTATTCCTAGAGTATTTGCATATTCTATTTCATCTATTCCTGAAATACCACAGTCTACAGTTATCATTAAAGTATATCCGTTCTTTGGCTATTTTTTCGATTGCTGGTTTGTTTAAACCATATCCTTCTTCTAATCTATTTGGAATATATTCATCAACTTTTATACCTCTATCTTCTAAAAAACTTTTTAAAACAGTTATGCTTGTTATTCCATCTACATCATAGTCTCCATAGATAATTATTTTTTCTTCTTCTTTAATGGCTTTTAATATTCTTTTTACTGCAATCTCCATATCAGGCATTAAAAATGGGTCATGAAAATCTTTTCTAGTTGGGTTTAAAAAAACTTCAATTTCATCTTCTTGTATTTGTCTATTTATCAATATTGTTGCTAATAGCTTATTTATATGATATTTATTTGATAATTTTTCTACTTCTGCTTCATTTGTTTCATATATCTGCCATTTTTTGTTCATATTTTTCTCCTCATTATATTTTTTGTATATTGTATAACATTTAAACGTATTTTAAAAGAGTTTTCGCAAATTTTATTTTTCAAGACAAAAAAATTGCCAATTATTGTTATCGAAATTGGCAATTTGTATATCTTATTAAATTTGTTTTGCAAATATAATTGTTCTTTGGTCATTACTTGCATCTGTACAAGTTGATAATGTTATTTCTGCTATGCCATTTGTGTCTCTATCATAAAATGTTGTATCTGTTGAAGATGTTTCGAATTTATGGTACATTTCATAAGTTAATGAAACTCCTCTAAAATCTGTTATATAAATTTTTGCTCCCTTTGATAGTTTCTTTAAATTTGAGAAAAATGCTCCATTTCTATAATTATGACCAATTATTACTGTATTTCCTGGTTGATTTAGATTATCTCCATTTGGATGAAGTACTACTACTGCTGTATCTAATGATGTTGTTGATACTTCTTCTAAAATTGGATATTGTAAGTTAATAGATGGTATTTTTATTGTTCCTGCTACTGTAAAGCCTTTATATTTCTTTTTTCTAGATGTTCCAGTGCTTGTATTTGATGTTGGTTGTTGTAGTCCTTCATCTAATGTTGTATTTTCTATAACATTTTCTTGTTCTGAATTATCTCCTGTTGATATTTCCCCTTCAAATTCTTCTACAAAATCTGATGCTTGCTTTGTAGAATTATATTTTTTTATATAATCAAATGCTAAAAATCCTAGCAGTACTACTATTGCTACTATTACTATAACTAATATAATTGTTAATATTTTACTATATCTACTTTCAAACATAACCTTTTACCTCCATACTAATAATAATTACTCTACATATATTATAGCACATTTAATTATTATTTACAATTTTTTTAGGTAAAATCATACTATTTTATAAATTACACTATTTTGTCGCCAAACTTTGCTCCTGCTAGAATATGAAAATGTAAGTGCATTACTTCTTGCCCTGCATCTTTTCCACAATTAACAATTACCCTATATCCACTTTCTTTAAAACCTTTTTCTTCTGCTATTTTATTTATAACTCCATATATTTTTCCAACTATTGCTTCATCTTCTTTTTCCATATAAGCTAATGATGTTATATGTTTTTTAGGTATAACTAATATATGAATTGGTGCTGCTGGATTTATATCGTTAAATGCTAATATTTCATCATCTTCGTATACCTTGCTTGAAGGTATTTCTCCTTTTATTATTTTACAAAATAAACAATCTTCCATTTTTCCTCCTGGGATTCAGGGACGTTCTTTAAATCCCTTTTTAAAGGGATTTATGGACACTCCTTGAATCCAAAATATATTTTTTATCAATAATGTAAAGTTTTTAAGGAGTGTCCCATTTTCCCTCTTTAGAGGGAAAATAAGAACGTCCCTACTTCCCTAAAACTGCTTTTATTCTTCTAATTCCTGCTGAACTTGCTTCTTCTTTTTTTATCTTAAATATACCAAGTTCTGATGTATTTTTAACATGAGGTCCTCCACATAGTTCTTTTGAAACATTTCCTATTGAATATACTGTAACAACATCTGGATATTTTTCTATAAACATACATTCTGCTCCAGATTTAACTGCATCTTCTTTTGACATTTCTTCTATTGTTACATCTAGTCCTTCTTGTATCCATTTATTTACTAAGTCTTCTGTTTGTTTCTTTTCTTCATCTGTCATTTTATGGTCACAGTTAAAGTCAAATCTCATTCTTTCTGTTGTTATATTTGAACCTCTTTGATGCGTGTCTTCTCCTAAAACTACTTTTAGAGCTGCATTTAATAGATGTGTTGCTGTATGATATGCTATTGTCATTTCGTTTTGCTCTGCTAATCCACCTTTAAATTTTTGTTCTGAACCTAATCTTGATTTTTCTTGATGTGCTTTAAATAGTTCATCAAATTTTTCTACATCAACTGTCATTCCATTTTCTTCTGCTAATTCTTTTGTTACTTCTGGTGGAAATCCATAAGTGTCATATAATTTAAATACAATTTGTCCATCTATTATATTTTTTCCTTGTTCTTTTGCTCTATTCATTTCTTTTTGGAATTCTTTTTCACCATGTGCAAGTGTTTTTATAAATTTGTTTTTTTCTTCTATTATTACATTTTTTATTATTTCTTTGTTATTTTCCAATTCTGCATACATTTCTTTTAAGTTATTCACATTTATATCTATTAATGTTGATAACTCATCTAAATTAATTTGTAATTTATTTAAATGTCTTACCATCCTACGTATTAATCTTCTTAATACATATCCTCTATCAACATTACTTGGTTTTCCACCATCAGCTATAATCATCATACTTGAACGTAAATGTTCAGCTATAATTCTTCTACTTTCGATTGAGTCTACTTGTTGTAACTCTTCAAGTTTGTCCATAACTGGCTTAAATATTTCAGTATCAAATGGTGTTTCTTTTCCTTGTAATAACATTGCCATTCTTTCTAGACCTAATCCTGTATCTACATTTTTTTGTGATAACTTTGAATATTTTCCATCTTTTTCTTTAAAATATTCCATAAATACATTATTCCATATTTCAACATATTTACCACAATCACAGCTAGGCTCGCAGCCTGACCCACATGCTGGTTTTCCTGTATCATAGAACATTTCTGTATCTGGTCCACATGGTCCTTCTTCTCCTGCTATCCACCAGTTGTCATCTTTTCCATAATAATAAATATGTCCATCTAAAATTCCTGCCTTTTTCCAACACTCTGCTGCTAACTCATCTCTTGGGCAGTCTTCATCTCCTGCAAATACTGTTACAGATAGTTTTTCTACTGGTATTTGTAGTTCTTTTGTTAGAAAATCAAAACTCATTTGTATTGATTCTTCTTTAAAATAGTCTCCTAATGACCAGTTTCCTAGCATTTCAAAATATGTTAGATGTCTATTGTCTCCTACTTCATCTATATCATTTGTTCTTACACATTTTTGATAATCTGTAAGTCTTGTTCCTGCTGGGTGCTTTTCTCCTAATAGATATGGTACTAATGGTTGCATTCCAGCTGTTGTAAATAATACAGATGGGTCATTTTCTGGTATTAGTGGTGCTGATGGAATTACTGTATGTCCATGATTCTTAAAAAATTCTAAATATTTATTTCTAATTTCAATTGCTTTCATTTGTTATCTTCCTTCCTTATTTGCTATTTATATGCCTTTAGATTATACTTCACTTTTACTTAAAAATCAAGATTTTTATTAATCATCTTGTTTTTTGCTTAAATTTTTCATATAATAAACTTATGAAAAAATTAATCGTGAATCAAAAATATAATGAGAAAAAATTGAATAAGTTTTTATTAGATAATATTGATGGGCTTTCTTTTAGCCTTTTTTCTAATACCCTTAGAAAAAAAGATATTAAGATAAATGGTAAAAGAGTTAACAAAGATGTTACTGTTTATACAGATGATGTGGTTTTAGTTTATATTTCTGATGATATTTTAAATAGTAAAAAATCTTCTATAAAATTAGATGTAATTTATGAAGATGAAAATATTATTATCTTTAATAAACCTGCAAATATTGAGATAACAGGTACTAATTCTTTTACAGAGCTTGTACATAAAGAATATTCAAACTTAAACTTTAAGCCTATGCCCTGTCATAGATTAGATAGAAATACAACAGGTCTTATTCTATATGCTAAAAATCAATCTTCCCTTGACATTTTACTTGATAAATTTAGAAATCATGAAATTGAAAAGCACTATTTAGCTTGGGTTTATGGCATTCCTTCTACCTTATGTAGAAAATGTGAGGCTTATTTATTTAAAGATAATAAAAAGTCTTTTGTTTATATATCTAATGTTCCTAAAAAGGGATATGTAAAAATTATTACTTCTTTTTCTGTTTTACAAAAAAATGATGATAATGCATCTCTTTTAGATGTTCAAATAGAGACTGGAAAAACTCATCAAATTCGTGCACATTTGGCTTATATGGGTTATCCTATTATTGGTGATGGGAAATATGGAAAAAATGAGATTAATAAAAGGTTTGAAAGAAAATATCAAATGCTTTGTAGCTATAAATTGAAGTTTAATTTTAAGTCTGATTCTGGTATTTTGAGCTATTTGAATAATCTTGAAATAATTTTAGATAATTCTAAAACTTTTATAGAATTGTAAATTTATGTAAATTGTATTATAATTATTATAGTTATTACAAATACATAAAAGTTTTAGGAGGATTTAACTTATGAGAACAACAGCAACAAAAGATTGGCGGATTTTTGGTATTATGACATTACTTATTGTGGCATTATATACCATTTCAGCACATCAGGAGAAATATTCTTCACCCCTGTATACTGCAGAATGTTGTAGTGCAAGAATTCCAGCTGATGAGAATCAGCAAAACATGGATGACATTGTAGCTTTGCAACGTATCTCTTATAATGACAGGACTTCATCCATTGCTACTTTTACTTATGATGAGAAATTCAAGCGTAATCTTAGTAAGATAATAACTGCAGAAGCTAGCATTTGTGATGACTGGCATCAGTAGTTGGTAGGATACGTTGTAGTAAATCGTGTACTTTCTAGTGCATATCCAAATTGGATCTATGTCAAGTTTTTAGACACATTTTTCTACGAGTTTATATTTTTTTT
>CAOJQV010000029.1 GCA_948441945.1 uncultured Clostridium sp.
CCAAGGAGGAGGTGTTGCAGCACCAGTTGGAGGTCAAGTTTTTAGTGAAATATTACCATATTTAAAAGTAATACAAGGAAATGAAGAAGAAATTGAAACAGTTGAACAAGTAAGTGTTCCTAAAATAGAAGGAATGAACTTAATTGAAGCACAAAAAACTGTAAAGGAATTAGGACTAGAACTAAAAGTTGAAAACGATTCAGAAGAATTGGATAAAGAAAATACTATTATTACAGAGCAATCTCCTAAAGAAGGTGTTACAGTAAATAAAGGAAGTAACTTATATGTAAAATATTAAAGTTTAAGTTTTGTTTTTTCATCTCCAGATGTCTCATCGTAATAGCTTGTGTAATGAAACATGAATTAATTTAATTAAGAATTTTTACAGTTATTTCATGGCACATTCGTTGTTGCATTCAAATAGAATATCATGTTTCATTACACAAGCTATTACGATGAGACATCTGGAGATGAAAAAAAACAAAACTTAAATTAAAAAAACTCTATACAAAAACTAAAATTAGTTATATAATATAAAAAACTTATGGCTAAAATTTTGACCATAAAACTTATTAAATGAAGGGATGATTCTAAATGGAATTAAAAAAAATAGTATTAGGATTAGAAGGAATTAAAGCAAAAGGAAACTTAGACATAGAAATAGAAGGAATTGAGAATAATTCAAAAGAAATAAAAAAAGGGTATATGTTTGTTGCAATAAAAGGATTTCAGGCAGATGGACACAATTACGTCGAAAGTGCAATTGAAAATGGTGCAATAGCTGTTATGGTAGAAGAAGGATGTGATTTAAAATCACTTAAAATACCAGAGAATGTAACGATTTTAATGGTAAAAAATACAAGAGAAGCACTTGCAATCTGTGCTTGCAATTTTTATAAAAATCCATCATCAAAATTCAAATTGATTGGAGTAACAGGAACAAAAGGAAAAACAACAACAACTTTTATGATTAAGAAAATTTTACAAAATGCAGGAAAAAAAGTTGGATTAGTAGGAACTATAGGGTCATTTATTAATGATAAACAAATTAGGGGAAATGATAGAACAACACCTGAAAGTTTGGCATTACAAAGAATTTTTCAAGAAATGGTTGATGAAGGTGTAGAAATAGTTATTATGGAAGTATCTTCACAAAGCCTAAAATTACACAGAGTAGATGGATGTAATTTTGATATTGCAGTATTTACAAATTTAGCAGAAGACCATATAAGTAGCAATGAACATCCAGATATGGAAGATTATTTTAATTCAAAATTAAAATTATTTGAAATGTGTAGAGTTGGAATTGTAAATAGTGATGATTTGCATTCAGCTAAAATACCAAGATTATTTCCAGACAGTGATATTACAACTTATGGAATTGATAATTATGCAAATGTATTAGCAAAAGATATTACCATTACAAATGCTTATGTAGATTTTAGAGTAAAAATAACAGACAGAAACGAAAGAGTAAAAACAGGAATTCCAGGAAGATTTAGTGTATATAATTCATTAGCAGCTATTTGTGTTGCACAAAAAATGGGGATTGATAGTGAGACTATTAAGCAAGCTCTAGAGGAAGTAAGAGTACCAGGAAGATCAGAACTTGTTGATAATAAAATGGGATTAACAATTATGATTGATTATGCACATACACCAGCTAGTTTAAAGAATATATTGGAAGCTTCTAAATGTTATACAAGAGGAAAAATTATTTCTGTATTTGGATGCGGTGGAGATAGAGACCCTATAAAAAGACCAATCATGGGTGAAATATCTGGAAAAATTGCTGAGTATACTATTCTTTGTGAAGATAATCCAAGAACAGAAGATGCTAATAAAATTATAGCAGAGATAGAAGAAGGAGTAAAAAAGACAAAAGGAAAATATGAAATAATATTTGATAGAGAAAAAGCAATAGAAGCTGCAATAAAAATGGCAACAAAAAATGATATTGTTGTTATTACAGGAAAAGGACATGAAAAATATCAAGATAGAAATGGTGTAAAATATCCTTTAGATGAAAAAGCAATAATAAAAGAAGTAACAGACAAAATGGCAGAACAGATGAAAAAATAGGCGATAGAAAGGTTTGATATAATTGGATTTAGAGATAAAAGTATTGTTAGTAACATTCGTTATTTCTGTAATTTGTGGGTTAATAACAATACCAATATTGAAAAAATTAAAAGTTGGGCAAATTGAAAGAGAAGAAGGACCTGCTACACATTTAAAAAAACAAGGAACTCCTACTATGGGTGGAATAATCATAATAATTTCTATTATTATATCTGTAGTAGGAACTTGTTTGATGCTTTTTTTAACAGGTAATAATGAAGTTAGTAAAAAACTTTTACCATTATTACTGATTACAATTGGATTTGGTATGATTGGATTTATAGATGACTTCAAAAAATTGGTTTTAAAAAATACAGAAGGACTAAAACCTAGTTATAAAATGTTAGGACTATTAATAATATCTGCTATATATGTTTTATTTTTAGAACAAGGACTACAAATAGGAACAGACACTTATATTCCAATATTAAAAATGTATATACATATACCAGTATATGTATATTTACCATTAGCAATTTTAGTTATATTAGCAACAACAAATGCAGTTAATTTAACAGATGGAATAGATGGTTTATCATCTAGTATTTGTGTTATTATTATAACTTGCTTAACAGTAATTGGAATTAGCAATCAAATTTATGAAGTATCAATATTTGGAAGTATTGTAATAGGAGCAACTTTAGGATTTTTAATGTTTAATATACATCCAGCTAAAGTATTTATGGGAGATACAGGTTCACTTATGCTAGGACGGTGTTATATCAGGATTAGCCCTATATTTAAAAATGCCACTATTATTGATACTAATAGCTATTATTCCAGTATTAGAAACATTATCTGTTATAATTCAAGTAGCGTATTATAAAAAGACTGGAAAAAGAATCTTTAAAATGGCACCATTACATCATCATTTTGAATTATCAGGATGGAAAGAGAATAAAGTAGTAGTAGTCTTTTCATTAATTACTTTTGCTGTTTGCTTTATAGGATTAAAAATAATATAAAAGCATGAGGAGGATTATAAATGGCAAAAAAGAAAAAAGAAAAAAATTTTTCGAGTTTCTTAAATAACCCCATTGACTTTACATTAATAATTACAATTTTATTGCTTTTGGGAATAGGAATAGTCATGGTATTATCTGCAAGTTCACCATCAGCACTTTCTGAAAGCGGAAATAGTTATTCATACTTTTCAAAACAATTATTATTTGGGATATTAGGAATTATTGCTATGGCAATTATTTCTAAAATAGATTATCGTTTTTATCAAAAATTTTATAAGCATTCTTGGTGGTTATCAATTATATTATTAGGAGCAGTTCTTGCAATTGGAGATACTAGAAATGGAGCTAAAAGATGGATAGCTGTTACAGAGACATTATCTGTTCAACCTTCAGAAATGGTCAAATTTTTAATAATTGTTTTTTATGCAGGATTACTTGTAAAAAATAGAGATACTCTTTCTTTATATGGAAAGGGGTTAATAAAAAATATTGTATATTTAGCACCTATTATAGGGTTATTGTTATTACAACCCCATCTTAGTGCTTCTATTGTCATTATAGGAATTGTATGTATTATGATGATAGTTGCTGGTTGCAAGTTTAAACACTTTATATTAACAGCATTAGGTGTAGGAATTCCAGGATTAGCAATATTGATTGCAATTGAACCATATAGACTACAGAGATTTGTAACATTTTTAAATCCATGGGCAGATGCGACTGACACAGGTTGGCAAGTTATTCAAAGTTTATATGCAATTGGCTCTGGAGGGCTATTTGGTGTAGGACTTGGAAATAGTAAACAAAAATATTTATATATACCAGAACCACATAATGACTTTATATTTTCTATTTTATCAGAAGAAATAGGATTTATAGGATGTGCAATAGTATTAATATTATTTGCAATTTTCATATGGAGAGGCGTATTAATTGCTATGAGAGCACCAGATATGTTTGGAAGTTTAGTAGCAATTGGAATTACATCATTAGTTGCAATTCAAGTAATTATAAATGTTGCTGTTGTTACATCATCAATGCCAGCAACGGGAATGCCACTACCATTTTTTAGTTATCGGTGGTACAGCATTATTTATATTACTGTGTGAAATGGGCGTATTGCTCAATATATCAAGAGCTGGCGCAAAATAAAGAGGAGAATAGTATGAAAGTTATTATTGCTGCAGCAGGAACCGCTGGACATATAAATCCAGGTTTAGCTATTGCTAACAAAATAAAAAAAGAAGATAAAAATGCAGAAATTATTTTTATTGGAACTAAAAGGGGATTAGAAAAAGACTTGGTTCCTCGTGCGGGATATGAATTAAAAACAATTGATGCTTATGGATTAAGTAAGAAAATTAATATAGATAATATTAGTAAGATGTGTAAAACTTTAAAGGGATTTAAAGAAGCAAAAAATATTATTAAAGAATTTAAACCAGATGTTGTAATAGGAACTGGTGGATATATTTGTGGTGCAACAATTTTTACTGCACATAGTTTAAAAATTCCAACTGTATTGCATGAAAGCAATGCTTTTCCAGGAAAGGCGGTAAAAATGTTGGCTAAAAGAACAGATACAATTTTAGTCTCATTTGAAGATGCAAAGTCCAGAATAAAAAATGCTAAAAATATAGTTTATACAGGTACTCCTGTAAAAATAGAAAAAAAAGATTATAATATTAATGAAAAAAAAGAAATTATAAATAATGCGAATTTATCAGAAAGTAAACCAATTGTATTGATTTTTGGAGGAAGTCAAGGAGCGCAAAAGATAAATGAAGCTATTATAGAAATACTAAAATGCAAATTAAATAAAGATTATCAAATTATGTGGGCAACTGGTCCAAAGCAATATGACATAATTAAAAGTACACTAAAAGACATAAATATTGATATTAATAATATAGAAAATGCAAAAATTGTACCATATATTTATAATATGGAAGAAATTATGAATATATCTAACTTAATTGTAGCTAGAAGTGGTGCAATGACTATTACAGAAATATCAAATTTAGGGAAACCATCAATTTTAGTACCATTACCTAATGTTAGTGGAAATCATCAATTATATAATGCTAAAGTTTTAGAAAATGTAGGAGGGGCTAAAATTATACTGAATAATGAGTTAGATGACAAAAAATTAAATAAAGAAATTAAAAATATTGTATTGAATAAGGAAAAAGAAAGTGAAATGTCAAAATCCGCTTTTAAGGTTGCAACAAGTAATGTAGAAAATAAAATATATAATGAAATATTGAAAGTAATTAAGGAGAAAAAAGATGTTAAAAAGCGTTAAAACAAAAGTAATACTTATCTCAACTTTAACTTGTTTAATTTTAATAGGAACTTTAAGTTTTTTATATTTATATTCATTAGACTTTTTGAAATATAGTGTAAAAGAACAAAATAATATAACAGATATATTAACTAAAATAGAACATATAAGTGAATTTTCAAGTTTATCTGTTATTATAATAATTGCAGTATTTATTATAATATCAATATTGATTACTCTTTATTTATCACGATTTGTAATATGTCCTAAAAACAAATTTATTAAAAGTGATGAAAGAACAGAATTAAAAGATAAATTAAATGAAGTATCATCAAGAAAAAATCAAATAGAAACAATATTATTACACATGACAGATGGAATTATTGCTTTTAATATGCAAGGTGAAATTATATTAATTAATTCAGCAGCAAAGAAATTTTTAAGTATTAGCCCAGAAGATAACAATTTTTATGATATTTTTGGCAAATTTCAATTGAATATTAATATGGAAAAAGTAATCTACCTAGAGAACTGGACTTCCACAGAGCAAAGGATACAAGTAGATGATAGATATGTAAAAGTATTATTTGCCCCATTTAGAAATGAAGAAGATAGACCAGATGGTGTTATAACAGTCATTCAGGATATTACAGAACATGTAAAATTAGACAATATGCAAAAAGAATTGGTAGCAGATGTATCACATGAACTAAAAACACCAATAACGTCAATTATGGGATATGCAGACACTCTTTTAGAAGGTGGATATGACGAAGAAACTCAAACTAAATTTTTAAATGTAATTGCAACAGAATCTAGAAGGATGGCAAGGCTAGTTACGGACTTACTAACACTATCTAGATATGATACAGACAAAGAAAATACTGGCAAAGAGGTATTTGATTTAGGGGATTTGGTAAAAAGATGTCAAGAAAAACTAGCAATTGAAATTAAGAAAAAAGGACATGTTGTTAATTCATTTGTCACAGCAGATGTACCTCCAGTTTATGCAAATAAAGATGACATTGAAAGAGTAGTATTAAATATTATGACAAATAGTATTAAATACACATCTGATAATGGAGAAATTAAAATTTATGTAGGGTTTGTATATAATGATGCATATATTAAAGTATTTGACAATGGAATGGGAATTCCAGAAGAAGACTTGAATAGAATTTTTGAGAGATTTTATCGTGTTGATAAAGCACGTACTAGAGAAATGGGAGGAACAGGACTAGGACTTTCTATTGCCAAAGAAATCTTAGATAAAAATGGCGGAAGTATTGATATAAAAAGTAAAGTTGGAGAAGGAACAGAAGTTGTTATTCGTATACCAACAAAACAATAAGTGGGAAGTGGGGACGTTCCTTTTCTCCCTCGAAACTGGGATTTTGGGACACTCCTAAAGCAAGTTCTTCATTTCCATTTTATTATTTGTAAATTTAAAAAGATTTATATATTAATATTCTTAGCAAAAACATAGCTATGGTCTACCATTGGGTCTTTGCTTTCTAATATTAATATATAAATCTTTTTTAGTTAATATAAAAAGTAATGGAAATAAGGAACCTGCTTTAGGAGTGTCCCAAAATCCCAGTTTCGAGGGAGAAAAGGAACGTCCCCACTTCCCATAAAAAATTATGCAATTTCGATTTTTTTATTGATAAATCTATAAAATTAATGTATAATAAAGAAGTATTTACAAAAGTTTAAAATTAGGAGATTGATATAGATGAATGCAAAAATAAAAAATGTATTAGAATGGGTTTATTGTATAGTAATAGCAGTAGTTTTAGCATTACTATTTAGATATTTTATAGGAACACCAACAATTGTACAACAAGTATCTATGAATCCAACATTAGTTCAAGACCAAAGACTATGGCTAAACAGATGGGGAAGAACTATCAAGAAAATGCCAGAAAGATATGATATAATTACATTTGAAGCACCTAGCAAAACAAGCTATAATTATAATGAAATAGACCAATCAAATCCAGTTGCAAAATATGATAATGAGCCACAGGGATTATGGAATAAATTCACATATTATGTATTAGAAATCAAAAAAGATAGCTATATAAAAAGAGTAATAGGTTTACCAGGAGAACATATAGAAATTAAAAATGGAAAAGTCTATGTAAAAGGAGAAGAACTTCAAGAAGATTATCTACAACAAGGAATTGTAACTGATAGTTTGGTATTTGATGACTTCGTAGTTCCAGAAGGTTATGTATTTGCAATGGGAGACAATAGAAATCATAGTACAGATTGTAGAGAATTTGGATGCATTCCATTAGAAAAAATCGAAAGTAAAGTATGGATTCGTATTTGGCCATTAAATCTATTTGGAAAAGTAAAATAAGGTGATATAATGTTTGAAAATATCCTAGGAAATGATAAAATAAAACAACAATTAATTCAATCAAATCAAAATAAACAAGTATCTCATAGTTACTTATTTGTTGGAATAGAAGGAATTGGAAAGAAAATGATAGCAATGGAATTTGCTAAAATGATTCTATGTACTGCTCAAAATCAATATTGTGGAGAGTGCAAATCTTGTATAGAGTTTGATACAAATAACAATCCAGATTTTAAAATTATAGAACCAGAAGGAAATAGCATAAAAATCGAGCAAATAAGAGAATTTCAATCAAAAGTGTCAGAAAAACCAATCATTTCTAATAGAAAAGTTTATATTATTAATGACTGTGATAAAATGACACCAGAAGCTCAAAACTGTTTATTAAAAACATTAGAGGAACCACCAGAATTTGTAACTATTATTTTGATAGTAGCAAATGAAAGTGCTTTATTAACAACAATCAAATCACGATGTATGATAATTCATTTTGATAAGATTCCTAATAATCAAATTGAAGAATTTTTAGAAAATAATTATCAAATAAACTTTAAAAGCCCAATTATGATAAATGCATTTCAAGGAAGTATAGTCAAAGCGTTGCAATTAAAAGAAAATCAAGAGCAATATGAAAAAATAGAAGATGTATTGTATAATTTAGAAAAACAAGACAAAATAGACACCTTAAATATGTCTGAAATTATTTATAAATCAAAAGATGAGAAAATGAAAATATTAGACTATATGAATGTTGTATTATTAGAACTAGCTAAAAAGTCAAGCAAATATGCGAATTGTATATCAATAGTTGAAGAAACAAAAAAAAGACTACAAGCAAATGCTAATTTTGATATGAGTATTGATAATATGTTATTTCATTTATGGGAAGAAGTTAATTAAAGAAGGGAATAGAAATTTTGAAAAATATAATAGGAGTTAGATTTAAAAAGTTAGGTAAAATATACTTTTTCAATCCAAAAGGATTTAAAGTAAAAAAAGGCGATAAAGTTATAGTAGATACAGCACAAGGTGAAGAATATGCAGAAGTATGGATTTCTAACCGTTATGTGGAAGATGAAAAAATATTAGCACCATTAAAATCAGTAATAAGAATTGCTACATATAAAGATGATAAAAGACAAGAAGAATGCAGAAAAATTGAAAAAGAAGCATTTAAGATATGTCAAGATAAAATAAAAGAGCATGGACTAGAAATGTCATTAATGGAAGTTGAATGCAAATTTGACAATAGTAAAATTTTATTTTATTTTACAGCTGATGGAAGAATTGATTTTAGAGATTTAGTAAGAGACTTGGCAGCCATTTATAAAACAAGGATTGAGTTAAGACAAATAGGAGTTAGAGACAAAGTAAAAATGATTGGTGGCAATGGAGTATGTGGTAGAGAATTATGTTGCTGTACATTTTTAAGTGACTTTGAAGCAGTTTCTATAAAAATGGCAAAAGAGCAAAATATCTCATTAAATCCATCAAAAATATCTGGAAATTGCGGAAGACTAATGTGTTGTCTAAAATATGAAAATGATGTATACGAAGAAAAATTAAAACACTTACCTAATATAGGAGCAATTGTAAAAACAGAAGATGGGCAAGGAGAAGTCGACAATGTAGAAATTCTAAAAGAAAGAGTACGTGTAAAAATCAAAAACGAAGAAGGAAATATATATAAAAAGTATGATGTAAAGGACATAAAAATAATTAAAGATGTTGTAAAAGAACAACTAGATGAAGAAGAATTAGAAAACAAAAAAGAACTTGAAGAATTAGAAAAACTATCACATCAACAAGAATAGAAAATAAATACAAGAAGTAGTAGGAGGTGAAAAAATGGCTTATAAAATTACAGATAAATGTATCTCTTGTGGAGCATGTGCTGCAGAATGTCCAGTAGGATGTATATCACAAGGTGACGAAAGATTTGTTATAGATGGGTCAGCATGTATCTCTTGTGGTACATGTGCAGGTGTATGTCCAGTTGAGGCGCCCGAAGAAGAATAGGGATTAGGGGACGTTCCTTTTATCCCTTCTAAAAGGGATAAAGGGACACTCGTTTAATATTTTTTTAAATTCAATTTTAATATTTTTTCTATGTATAGTATATAACTATATTTAAATCAAATAAATTTATCCAATTATATAATCAAAAATAACTAAAAAGATAAGGAGGAATAATGCCAAGAGTTTCAAGAAATAGTATAAATTCAAGATTTATTCATGTAGTAACACAAGGAATTGATAAAGAATATATTTTTCAAGAAGATAAATATAAGGAGAAATATATAAAAATTATAAATAAAGATGTTGAGCAATTTGAAAGCACAAAGATGGTAGCATTTTGCGTTATGGATAATCATACCCATTTATTGGTATATACTAATGAAATACAGGAATTGTCGAAAATGATGAGTAAGATAAATACATCTTATGCAATATATTATAATAAAATGATGGATAGAGTAGGATATGTATTTAAAAATAGATATTATACTCAACAAATTGTAGATTTAAAACATTTATTTAATACATTAGTATATATCCACAGAAATCCAGTAAAAGCTAAAATAGTAGAAAATGAAGGCGATTATAAATTTTCATCATATACAGATTATTTAGAAAATAATATTAGTGAAGATATTATCAATCTAGTATTTAATTCAAAAGATTATTTAAATCAGTTTTATTTCATTCATCGAAATTTTAAAGAGGAAAACATTATAGATATTAAAGAAGATAAAAAAGTTTCACAAATTAAAATGAAAAATATAATCGTAGATTTTTGCGAAAAATATGATAGCAATTTAGACTATGTAAGAAAAGACAAATATTTATTAACACTATTAATAAAGAAAATAAAGGATAATTGTGATGTTTCAAATAAAAATATATCAGATTATATAGAAATTGGAAAAAATAGAATTTCAAGTATTTTAAAAAATTAAAAAATAGAACTAAGGAGTGTCCCTTAGTCCCGTTTAGAAGGGATAAAAGGAACGTCCCTTAATCCCTATTTGTGATTTCTTCTAAATCTAAAAGTTCTTGCCATCTGCTATCAACTTCTTTTTGGAATTCTTCAATCATCCACTCATTACCAGGATTAAACATATGTTTAAATCTTTTTTGAGGTTTTAAGAATTCTTCAATTGGAAGTTTTTTTGCTGGTTTATAATTAACATGATAAACTCCATCTACAATTTCATATAAAGGCCAATAACATGTTTCTACTGCTAATTTGTTGATTTGCATTAGGTTTTCTGTTTGATAGTTCCAACCTCTTGGGCAAGGGGCTAAAACATTTAAGAATGTTGGACCTTCTGTATAAATTGCTTTTTCAGCTTTTTCATATAAATCTTTCATATTATTTACTGCAGCAGTTTGAGCAACATAAGGTAAATGATGACCTGCTAAGATTTTTGTTAAATCTTTTCTAGGTTGCATTTTACCTGGAATTACTTTTCCAGCTGGTGATGTAGTTGTATCAGCAAACTGAGGTGTTGCTGATGAACGTTGAATTCCTGTATTCATGTATGCTCCATTGTCATAACATACATATACCATATCATGACCTCTTTCCATTGCACCTGACAATGATTGTAGACCTATATCATAAGTACCACCATCTCCACCAAAGGCAATGAATTTAGTGTGTTCATCTTCTGGCAATTTTCCTTGTTTTTTAAGTGATTTATATGCTGCTTCTACACCTGATAAAGTAGCTCCAGCTGATTCAAATGCTGTGTGAATAAATGAATCTGTCCAAGCAGAGTATGGATAAATAAATGTTGAAACTTCCATACATCCTGTTGCATTTGCTATTACTGCATGATCTTCTTCTTTTAAAGCTCTTAAAATATGTCTTGCTACAACTGGGGCACCACATCCAGCACACATTCTATGTCCTTCTGTGAATCTTGAAGGCTTATTTGCAACAATTTCTTTAAAATTATATGCCATATTATTTAGCCTCCTTTCTTAAACCTAAGTATCTATAAGGATTGTCAATTTTTTCTGTTTTAACAATTTCTTGTAAATCTTCATAAACAGATTTTATATCATTTTCAGTAGTATCTCTACCACCAATTCCATATACATAATTTACTGTTGGTACATTGATTTTTTCAACATACATACTTGATACAACATCTTCAAATAATGCTCCACCCATTGCATTTAAAGAATCAGATCTGTCTAAAACTGCAATTGCTTTTAAATTTGATAATGCTTTTGCTACTTCTTCACTTGGGAATGGTCTGTAAACTCTTATTTTTAATAAACCAGCTTTAATACCATTATTTCTTAATTCATCTACAACAGATTTTGTAGTTCCAGCAGTCGAGTTCATACAAACTATTGCAATTTCTGCGTCATCTAATTTATATTTTTCGAAAAAGCTATAACTTCTTCCAGTCCAATTTTCAAATTCTTTAGATACATCTAATATAACTTGTTTTGCAACTTTCATAGCTTCACCTTGTTGTGCTTTATGTTCAAAAAGGTAAGCTTGTAAATCTAAAGGACCTACTGCAATTGGTTCTTTTTTATTTAATAAATAATGTTCTGGTTTATATTCGCCAACAAATTTTTTAACTTCTGAATCTTCTTCTAATTCAATATTTTCAATAGAATGAGATGTAATAAATCCATCTTGGCAAATCATAACTGGTAATTGCACATTTTCATTTTCTGCAATTTTATGTGCCATTAAATTATTATCATAAGCTTCTTGATTATTTTCTGAAAATAACATTATCCATCCACTATCACGAACACCCATTGCATCTGAATGATCACAATGAATATTTAATGGACCAGATACAGCTCTATTTACTAAATTTAAAACAATAGGAAGTCTTAAACTAGAAGCTATATAAATCATTTCCCACATTAAAGATAAACCATTTGCAGATGTAGCTGTCATTGTTCTTGAACCAGCAGATTCAGCACCTATACAAGCACTCATTGCACTATGTTCACTTTCAACTGCAACAAATTCTGTATCAACAGTTCCATTTGCAACAAATGTTGAAAAGTATTGAGGAATTTCTGTAGATGGTGTGATAGGGAATGCTGCTACAACATCAGGATTGATTTGTTTCATAGCAGTTGCTACTGCTTCATTTCCACTTAATCTTTCTCTTATACTCATTATTCTTTAGCACCTTCTTCCTTCATAACAATTGCACCAAATGGGCATACTTTAGCACATACACCACATCCTTTGCAATAATCATAATTATAATCTGTTCTTTCTAATGTTTCTTTACAAACTGGAATTGCGTTATCAGGACAAACAGGAAAACACAATCCGCATTGTTTGCATTTCTCTTCTATCCAAACTGGTCTTATGCTTCTCCAATCACCTGTTTTGAATTCTTTTGCATTTCCAGCTTGATAAATATTTCCACCAACTGTTAATTTTTCCATTGGTGTTGTTTTATCAATGTTTGCCATTATAAAATCTCCTTTCTTAAAAAATAGGGAAAGT
Organism: uncultured Clostridium sp.; assembly: GCA_948441945.1. Taxonomy (GTDB): domain Bacteria; phylum Bacillota; class Clostridia; order TANB77; family CAG-508; genus CAG-269. Next base: position 13,242 of record CAOJQV010000029.1, read on the forward strand.
ATTTGTACTCTCTATTTTAAATTTTTTTAACTTCTTTTAATGCTAGTTCTAGTGCTTTTAAATTACCTTCAATAACTTCAGGTTTTTTTGCAAATTTATGTTTAAATGAACCTTTCATATCTTCTAATAATGCTTCATCTGACATAATTTCACTAACTTTAACTATTGCTGCTAACATAGGGGTATTTGGAAAATATTTTCCAAGTGCTTCTATTGATATTTTTCTTGCATCAATTGTATAGATGCTTCCTTTATAATCTTTTAAAATCTCTTTTAAATACTCTGGTGATTTTGTTGTGTTTATGACAATTGCTCCTGTTTCTTTTAAACCTTCTGTAACTGGTACAGATTCTAATAATGTGTCATCTACTACAACTACATAATCTGGCTCATAAATGTTACTATGAACCGTAATTGGCGTATCACTAATTCTGTTGTAAGCAGTAATTGGTGCTCCCATTCTTTCTGGACCATATTCAGGAAATCCTTGTATATATTTTCCTGTGTTAAATGCGGCATCAGCTAGTAATAAAGATGCTGTTTTGGCACCTTGACCACCTCTACCATGCCATCTAATTTCTATTAAATTGTCCATGTAAAAGCCTCCTTTTTTGTTTTTGTTGTCAAATAAGCTGACCTAAAAAATAGTTACTTTAGGTATACTTTTTGATAGATTTAGTATATGCTAAATGTATATTGATGTCAAGAGGATTTTTTAAACGATTTGGTCGAAAATTTCTTGCTTTTTGTCATTTAATATAGTAAAATGAACAAAGAATATTGTGCCAAAAAGGGACGTCCCTCTTGGCACACAAAAAGGTGAGAAAAAATGTATTTAAAAAGATTAGAATTGCAAGGATTTAAGTCATTTGCAGATAAAACAGTAATAGAATTAATGCCAGGAATTACAAGTGTTATAGGACCAAATGGCTCTGGAAAAAGTAATATAGCTGATAGCATTAGATGGGTGCTAGGAGAGCAAAGTATGAAGTCTCTAAGAGGAGCTAAGTCCTTAGATGTTATTTTTGCAGGAACTCAAAATAGAAAATCATTAGGTTTTGCAGAAGCATCATTAGTATTTGATAATTCAGATAATGCACTTCCAATTGAATATACAGAAGTAACTGTTACAAGGAAGATATATAGAAGTGGAGAAACAGGATACTTCATAAATAAAACACCTTGTAGACTAAAAGATGTACTAGAATTATTTATGGATACAGGAATAGGTAAAGATGGCTACTCAATAATTGGACAAGGGAAAATAGATGAAATTCTAAGTAATAAATCTGAAGATAGAAGACATATTTTTGAGGAAGCAGCAGGAATTGTAAAATATAGGTCTAGAAAAGAAGAATCAGAAAAGAAGTTAGAACATACAAAATTAAATCTTCTTAGAATTGATGATGTTTTAAAAGAAATCGAAGCAAACTTAGAACCATTACAAATGCAATCTGACAAGGCTAAAAAGTATTTAAACTTAAGAGAAGAATTAAAAAATATTGAAATTGGTTTATTTGTATATAATATTGAAAAATATAAACAAGACTTAGAGGAACTTGTAAAAGATATAGATATTATGCAATCACAATGCAATGATGAAGAAGCAAAATTAGAAAAAATAAAATTACTAAAAGAAGAACTAAAAGATAGCATTGATGAAATAACAGAACAGATAGAAAATATATCTAATATAGGATTTGAAAGTCAAAAACAAATCGAACAATTGAATTCTGATATAAATGTGGCAAATACAAGAATTACAAATAATAAAGAAAATAGTGAACGTTTTTCTAAAGAGATAGAAGACCAAAATACTAGAATTTTTGAACTTAAAGAAGAACTAGAACAAAAGGAAAATAAAAAAGATAATTTAAAGAAAAATAAAGAAAAATTCGAAAAAGAATTACAAGAAAAGCAAGATGAATTAGACAAATTGACTCAAAAGTTATCATCTAAAGAATTAGAAATAGAAAAATATAAACAAACAGTAGAAGAAAATACAGATAAAAGATATGAACTCCAATCAGAAATTAATACACAAGACATAAACTTCCAGAATTATGAAAAAAGACAAGTACAAATAAAACAGGAGATTCAAAGCACAATATCTGAATTGGATAATACTAGAATGAATAAAGAAGAAATTTCAAAAAACTTTAATGAAATTGAGAATAAAAGAAATAAATCACAAAAATCATTAAATGAAATTTCAAAACAAAGAGAAGAAACAATTCAGAAAACAAAATCTTATGAAGATAATATAAATTCCTTATTAAATGAAATGAGAATTAAAGAATCTAGACAAAGATTTTTAATAGAAACAGAAAAAGAAAAAGAAGGATATATAAAAAGTGTAAAATCTTTATTAACAGATTGTGAAAAAATTAAAGAACTAGGACATGGAATGCATGGCGTTTTAGCAAATATAATTGAAGTTCCAGATGAATTAGAAACAGCGATAGAAATGTGTTTAGGAGCGAGCTTACAAAATATTGTTACAGAAACAGAGGAAGATGCAAAAAAATTAGTAGAACATTTGAGAAAAAACAACTTAGGAAGAGCATCATTTTTACCAATTTCATCAGTTAAAGGTAAAAAAATTGAAAATATAAAAGGAAAAGAGAACGGGATTGTAGGAATAGCATCAGATTTAGTGAAATATAACAAAAAGTATGAGCAAATTATATTAAATTTATTAGGAAGAACAATTATAGTAGACAATATGGAAACAGCTATTAAAGTTGCTAAACAAAATGGATACTCATTTAGAATTGTAACAAAAGAAGGTGACTTAATTAATCCATCTGGTGCAATCACAGGTGGTTCTGTTGCTAAAAAAACTGTTAACATTCTAGGAAGAAGTAAGGAAATTGAAAAGTTAGAAAAGGAAATTAAAAATTTAAAACAAAAAATAGAAAAACTACAAAATGATAAGCAAAATTATGAAGAATCAATAGAAGGAATTATAGAATTATCAGCTAATTTAGAAAAAGAGCTACAAGAAATAGATATTAAATATGCGACAGAAAAGCAAAAAGTTATTTCTATTGATGAAAATATCGAGAAACTTACAAAACGTTTGAATAGATTAAAAGAAGAACAAACAAATATCGAAAAACAAAAAGAAGAATCTATTGAAAATAAGGAAGAAATCAAAAAGCAAATAGAAGAAATAACAGAAAAAAACGAAGAACTTTCAAAAATTATTTCAGACTTTGCAGAATTAAATAAAGATGACCAAAAATATATAGATGATTTGAATTTTGATATTACAAATTTAAAAATATCTGTATCATCATTTGATGAAAGTGAAAGTTCTATTGCTGAGATACAAGAAAGAATCAATCAAGAAATTGAAAATGCAAAAACAAGTATTGAAAACAAAAAGAATCAAATAGAACAAATAAAACAAGATAACGAAAAATTTGAAAATGATATAAAAGATATTTTAGCAAAAATTGAAGAAGTTAAACAAAATGTAAATAATAGTAGTTCTAAAGTTGAAGAATTGAAAAAGGAAAGAATAGCTAAAAATGAAAAATTAGCAAAACAGGAAGATGAAATAACAGACAAATTTAAAGTAATAGAAGACTTAAAAGGAAAAATAGTTAAGTTAGAAGTAAGAAAAACAAAAATTGAAGACGATATTAATGAAATTATTAATAAAATGTGGGAAGAATATGAACTTACACCAAATAATGTAGGCGAATATGAAAAACCAGAAAATGTATCTTTAACACAAAGAAGAGTAAATGTATTAAGAACAGAAATTAAAGAACTTGGAAGTGTTAATATTGATTCAATTGAAGAATATAAAAACTTAAAAGAACGTTATGACTTTATGAGTGAGCAAAGACTAGACTTAGAAAATACTATGACACAGCTTAGAAAAGTAATCTTAGATATGACACAAATAATGAAAGAACAATTCAAAGAAAAATTCAAAGTAATTAATACAAACTTTGGAGAAGTATTTTCAGAATTATTTGGTGGAGGAAAAGCAGAATTAAAATTAGAAGATGAAGAAAATATCTTAGAATGTGGAATAGAAATCACTGTACAACCTCCAGGAAAGAAACTTCAAAATATGATGCTTTTATCAGGAGGAGAAAAAGCATTTACAGCAATTGCATTATTATTTGCTATTCTAAGAATTAATCCAGCACCATTCTGCGTACTAGATGAAATTGAGGCAGCTTTAGATGATGTAAATGTTTTCAAATATGCAGATTACTTAAAGAAATTTACAAAAGATACACAATTCCTAGTAATCACACATAGAAAGGGGACAATGGAAGTAGCAGATACAGTTTATGGTGTTACAATGGAGGAAAATGGTATATCAAAATTATTATCAATGAAATTAAAATAGGGAAAATGGGGAGAAGGGGACGTTCTTTAAATCCCTCAAAATAGGGAATAGGTGACAGGGGACAAGGGGACGTTCTTTAAATCCCCCAAAGCAGGGAATAGGTGACACTCCTTTAAATATATTGAATTTAAAAATATATTTAAAGGAGTGTCACCTATTCCCTGCTTTGGGGGATTTAAAGAACGTCCCCTTCTCCCCATTTTCCCTGTCATAAAAAAGTACAAGCCACATATACTTAATTAAATACTTAGGAAAAAGGAGTGAAAACTATGTGGCACACATTAAGAAAAGAAGAAGTGCTAAAAAGCCTAAATACTAATGAAAAACAAGGTTTATCAGAGGAGGAAGTCTTAAAAAGACAAGAAAAGTATGGTAAAAATAAGTTACAAGAGAAGAAAAAAGAAAGCTACTTAAAAAAGTTTATTAAGCAATTTAATGACTTTATGATTATCATTTTAATTGTAGCATCAGTTGTATCTGCAATAGTTTCTTATATGCAAGGAGAAAATGACTATGTTGATTCAATTATAATTATTGGAATAGTTATTTTTAATGCACTTATGGGAGTTATTCAAGAAGCAAAAGCAGAAAAATCAATAGAAAGTTTAAAACAAATGACACCCCAAAAGGCAAAAGTAGTAAGAGATGGTAGAACTATTCTAATAAATGCGGAAGAATTAGTAAAAGGAGATATTATTGAATTAGAAGCAGGTAATTTTGTACCAACAGATTGTAGAATTTTAGAAAGCCATAATTTAAAAATAGAAGAATCATCTCTTACAGGTGAGACAGAGCCAGTTTTGAAAGATGCTAATATAATATGTAATGAGCAAATTCCATTAGGAGATATGAAAAACTTGGCATTTATGGCTAGTATTACAGTTAATGGGCATGGAAAAGCAGTTGTAACTGAAACAGGAATGGGGACAAAAGTTGGACAAATTGCAAATATGATGATGGAAGATGAAACACCAGAAACGCCACTTCAGAAAAAGCTAGGAGAAGTAGGGAAAGTACTAGGACTTGCCTGCCTAGCTATATGTATTATTATTTTTATAATAGGTTTATTGAAAAAGATAGAACCTGTTCAAATGTTTATGACTTCTGTAGGATTAGCAGTTGCAGCAATACCAGAAGGTTTACCAGCAATTGTAACAATTATGCTTTCAATAGGAGTTACAAAAATGGCAAAGAAAAATAGTATTATAAGGAAGTTGCCAGCAGTAGAAACTTTAGGTAGTAGTAATGTTATTTGCTCAGATAAAACAGGTACACTAACTCAAAATAAAATGAAAGTAGTAGATGTAAGGAGTAAAAACAAAGATTTTAGCATTCAATTGTCAACTTTATGCACAGATTGCGAAGTAATTGTGGAAAATGGAGTAAGAAAAGTCGCAGGAGAGCCAACTGAAAAAGCAATTGTTGAAGAAGGAATAAATACAGGAATTATAAAAAACGAAATAGAAATTATTTTACCAAGAATTAATGAAATTCCTTTTGATTCTAATAGAAAAATGATGACAACAATTCATAAAATTGAAAATAAGTATAGAATTATTACAAAAGGTGCACCAGATGTACTGTTACAAAGATGTAATAAAGAAATTTTACAAGTAAATTGCTCAGGTAATTTATATCAAGCTTCAGTAAAGAATTTAGATGTAAGTAGAATTCAAAGTGATAATAAACAAATGGCACAAAAAGCATTAAGAGTAATAGCAATTGCATATAAAGATGTAGATGTTTTACCAAATAAAATTGATTCACAAAGTATAGAAAATAATTTAACTTTTGTAGGATTAATAGGTATGATAGACCCACCAAGAGAAGGCGTAAAAGAAGCAGTAGAAACCTGCAAAAAAGCTGGAATAAAAACAGTTATGATAACAGGAGATCACTTAGAAACAGCAAAAGCAATTGCAAAAGATTTAGGGATTTTAAATACAAATGATATAGCAATTACAGGTCAAGAACTAGATAAAATTACTCAAAAGCAATTGGAACAAAATATAAAAAATTATTCAGTATTTGCAAGAGTAACGCCAGAACATAAAGTTAGAATTGTAAAAGCATGGCAAAAAAACGGTGCAGTTGTTGCAATGACAGGAGATGGTGTTAATGATAGTCCAGCATTAAAAAATGCTGATATAGGAATAGCTATGGGAAAAAATGGAACAGATGTTGCAAAAAATGCAGCAGACATTATCCTTACAGATGACAATTTTGTAACAATTGTAGAAGCTACAAAACAAGGAAGAAATATATATGATAATATCAAAAAAGCAATACATTTTTTAATTGCTACAAATATTGGAGAAATTGTAACTATATTTGTAGGACTAGTATTGGGGTTAAAATCACCACTTCTTGCAATCCAATTATTATGGATAAATTTAGTTACAGATTCACTACCAGCAATAGCTTTAGGACTAGAAAAATCTGAAAAGGATATTATGACTAGAAAACCAGTAAATAGAAAAAAGGGAATTTTTGCTGATGGTTTATGGAATAAAATTATAACAGAAGGTATAATGATTGGTATACTAACACTTGTAGCATTTAGTATAGGAAACAAGTATTACGGACTAGAAGTTGGAAGAACAATGGCATTTTTATCAATTGGATTTTTAGAGTTAGTACATAGCTTTAACATAAAAAGCGAAAAATCAATATTTGAAGCAGGAATTTTTGAAAATAAATATCTAATTGGAAGTTTTACTTTAGGAGTTTTTATACAAGCTATTGTAGTTGTTGTGCCAATTCTTGCTAATATTTTTGAGGTTGTTCCTCTAAATTCTACTCAATGGATGATTACAATTGCAATTTCATTAGTACCAATTCCAGTGATAGAATTACAAAAAATGATAGATTTAAAAAATAAAATTCCACAAAGAAAGCAAGAAACTGGACAGTTGGGACAGTCTTGAAATGTCTCATAAAAATGTAGAAAACTGTCGAAAAGTAAATTAATAAAATTATACAAAATTATG